>JAUSHF010000024.1 GCA_030648705.1 bacterium | reverse complement strand
TTTCCACAAAGATGATAATTTTTTAACATTTATCTGATATAATTCAGTTACTCTTAAATGAATAAACTTGGTATAAAAAATTTTCTATTAATAGTCTTCTCTGTAGTACTTATAGGTAGTTTATTTATTTTGTTAGAATCTAAAAATACTAGAAATAGTTTCGTGGTAGAGAATACAAATAATAATCCACAAATATTATTACAAAATGATAAGATAGATTCTTATTTAGACTCCGATAATGACGGATTAAAAGATTGGGAAGAAAATCTATGGGGAACAGATCCTAGTAATCCAGACACAGATAAAGATGGAACATCTGATGGTAAAGAAATATCTCTAGGAAGGAATCCTTTAAAGAAGGGGACTACAAAAGTAAGTGATAAACTTTCCACATCTACGAAAGTCGTAGTTCAAGTAGCAGAGACAGAGACTGATTCTTTTGCAAAGAATTTATTTGCAAAATATATGGCACTTAGACAATTAAATATTTCAGGTGATGCTACAGCTAGAGAGAATTTAGTGAATGAATTAATGTCTTCGTCCGAATCAGATGATGTCGCACCTAAATATTTTACAAAATCCATAAAAACCGTTGAAAATACAGCAGAAAATCTTCGTGTGTATGGTAATCAGTTAGCTACAATATATTTGAAATATACTGATAAATACAAAGAAAATCCTATTATCGCTTCAGAGAGTGAGATGGCTGAGGATAGAAGTAAATTATTAGCACAATTTAAAAGCACGTCTCTCATATTCGAAGCACTTAATAAAGAGCTTCTATTCACTCCTGTACCAAAGCAGTTAGTAGGTCTTCATACAGACTTGATGAATAGTCTTAATTCTAGTGCTGTACACTTGGCACAGTTTTCTACTCTGGAAAAAGATCCTTTTAAAGCTTTCCGAGGATTATCTAGTCAGCAAACCGATGCAGTAAATCAGGAAAATATTCTTCAGAATATATCATCGATCCTTACTTCCTCAAATATTACTTATTCATCTTTTGAAAAAGGATATTATTTAGCAAATCATTAAAATGAAAAAATTATACACAAAAATATTATATTCCGGATTAATTTTGACACTCGTCGCCAATCTATTTATACCTTCATTTATATTCGCTGCAGGAATTTCACAATACGTCCCAGTAGCAGAATCTGGGGGAATAGCGAAGAAAGAATGTGGAGTTAGTATTCTTGGAATGTGTATGCCTAAGATGAGCTTGAATTCTATTGCATATATGGCTGCTAAGGTGATATTAGAGCAAATAACAAGTAGTATCGTAGAGTGGATAAACAGTGGTTTTGAAGGTAGTCCAGGATTCCTATCTGACCCAGCAGGCTTCTTTACAGATATTATAGATCAGGAAATAGGTAGCTTTATAGAATCTTCTGATTTAAATTTCTTATGTAGTCCTTTCAATATCGATATACGTTTGTCTTTAGCTTTCAAATATTCACCATTTAAAAAAAGAATCTCCTGTACCTTTACTGATGCTTTGAGAAATACTACGAACGCTGTAAATAGTGCGAGCATTAACGGAGTATCAATGCGTGGTTTTATGAATGGTGACTTCGCTAGAAATGGGGGATGGAGCTCATGGATATCAATGACTCAAACACCTTCAAATAACCCTTATGGAGCATATTTAGAAGCAGAAACAGAATTAGGAATCAGAATAGCTAATAAACGACTTCTAAAGACCCAGGAATTAGGTGAGGGCAAAGGTTTCTTATCTTGGAAAAAATGTAAACAGGTACCAGTCACAAGAGCAGGTTCAGATTCATCGACAGGGGAAGCGACTGTTGTCAATACATCCACAACAAAAGAACAGTGTACGGTAGAAACTCCTGGTTCTACTGTTAGTTCATCTTTAGAAACTAGCTTAGGTAGCGGAGTCAGACAGTTAGAGTTGGCGGATCAATTCGATGAAATAGTCAGTGCTTTAATGTCACAGCTGATAGTAAAGGCCACTCAAGGATTATCAGGATTATCAGGTAAAGGTCCTGGTGATCAAAATTCATATTTATATGGAGAAGGACAGAGATTAAACGAATTACAGAGATTGCAGGAAATTGCGAGCTCAAAGAATTCTGCTCTAGGATATATATCTACATGGACAGAATCAGAGAATAGCTATAAAGCTAATTATGATGTCGCACTAGGTGCTGTAAATAATACATTATTCTCATTAATGTCTACTCAGAGATGTTATATTAGCAAGCCAAATCTCACATCTTCACAAACTCAGGAAGCTACAAGAAGAAATACTGAAATCCAAACATTTATAGACACAAATATTACTCCTGAATTAACACCTCTTAATGCAAAAACTCTCACTGTAGATACAAATATATCGACTCTTAATACAATAAAAGCAAAGATAGTAGCATCAAAAGACTTTAATACATTAACACCTCTAATGAAAGAACTTCAAGACTTCTATGACACAGGCAGACTTCACACTGATATAGAAATTCAAAATTCAGTAGTAGAAAAAACCAGAATAGTACAAAAGATGGAAGAACTAAAAGTAGACGTCGAGCACCGAGCTACAGAATGTAGACAGTTCCCAAACATATAAACAGTTTCCGCGCTATTAAATTAATAAATAGTATATAATATATATCATGATGGATGTGGTACTCGGGGCTTTAGGCTTCGAATGGTTTATTAAAGAAATAGGCAATATATACCTCCAAATGGCTTCTTGGTTTGTGGCTGTTGGTGGTATGGTTCTTAATGCTGGAATTTCTATGACATTGCAGATTTCTACCATATTAAATAGTGTTCCAGGAGTGAATACGGTGTGGACAGTTATCAGAGATTTCACTGCTATTTTCTTTATCTTTATTCTAGTCTATGTATCTATCATGACCATAGTAGGGAGCGGGGATAAGAACACAGTTAAAAAACTTGTCATCGGAATAGTCGTCGCTGGTTTTTTAATAAACTTTAGTATGTTTATTACGAAGACTATTATAGATGCCACAAATGTTCTGGCTATAGGCTTCTATGATGCTATAACACCAGACAAATCACAATTTGATGGCGGACTTTCTGATGTATTTGTGGGCGCTATGAAAATGCCTACAATTTACAACGCAGTAAGTAAAGCTAATCCTGGCAAACTTTCTAATACCACTACATATTTCGTTCAAACAGCCACAGGTGGCACGTTAATGATAATAGCCGCTATAGTATTCTTAGCTGGAGGCATATTGATGTTCTTTAGAACTGTTTCACTAATAGGATATATAGCTGTATCTCCTTTATTTGCTTTTCATTTCTCACCAGTAAGTAGTATTCCAGTTATAGGAAAATATTTAGGAAAAATGGGTTCTGAATATTGGAGCAAATTTATTAAACAAGCTTTATTTGCACCATTATTCTTAGCCATAATCTATGTCGCTCTTAAGATAGTAGAGGGAAACGCCACGACAAATATGACAGGTTTAATAAATAGCATGTCTACATCCGCAGGTGGAGCAAAAAGTCTTCCAGTAACAGACATCGGTGTCTTTTTAGCTACACCTGGTTCAAGTGAAATAGGTCTTCTAGTAAATTATTTTATACTCCTAGGATTCTTCCTTGCTGCTCTTAAAGCAGGAAAGGATGCATCATTTGCCGGAGCTGAGGGAATTACAAAATGGGCAGAAAATGGTACTAATTGGGCAAGTAATAAACTTAGTACCCAAAATTTAGCTAGATTAATAGGAAAAACTACTGCTGATACAGCAGTATCTGCTGCAACGGGTGGAAAAACCAGAACAGCTTCAGTGGCTTTGGGAAATGTTGTGAATAACGAACTAGATAAGTTTGCAAATAAAAGCAGATTTGGACAAACCACGCTTGGCAGATCTTTGACCAAAAATCTAAAATCTTCATTTGAAAGATCTGCGCTAGGAAAAGCCTATAAAGAAGAAAGTGCTGATCAAAAAGACGCCCTAAATAAGATAGAGGAAAGAAAGAAGATGGAGACATTTACAAAGGTGTTAGTAGAGCACAAGAATAGAAGTGATCAGACACAAACAGTTGAGGCAGGAACATTTAAGGCTGTCTCTGACGCTGTGGGTACAATGAGTGATAAACAGAAAGAATCTATAGAATGGAAAGATATTAAAGAGCACAAGGAAGTAGTAGCTCTCTTGGGTAATGAATACTTCGAGAAAATGTTCGCAAAAGAAGGATTTAACCCAGGAGATAAGAAAGAAGTCGAGGATATCAGAAGACAGTCATTCGCAGAAAATCTAGAAAAAGCAGGTGTAGCGAAGAATACCACAATACTATCTAACTTCAAAAAGCTTAGCGCTAGTGATATACAGAAAATTCATGATATTTCTATATCAAATAAGTCCGATGCTACGAAGGATCCTACAAAATCAATACTATTAACAGAAGCAGGGTTAATGAATATTACTGTATCCACACTCAAAGAAATAAGGGAGAAGGATTTGATTAAGAATATAGAGGAGAAAAAGGCTATCGCGAATGCAATGTTAGAACTATACAGCGGTCCTAAGCATATGAGATCGCCAGCATTCGATGATGTCTCAAAGAATAGGGAATACTGGGGTATGGATGTAAACGACCCACGATTTGGTAAAAAACCAAACCCACAAAATCAGACTCAAAGCGGTGGATCTGGAATTTAATTATAAATATATAGCCTTTAATACATTTTAATACATAATATGGAACCAAATAACAATACAATACCAAAAAATGTAGAAGATTATATTTTTTCTTCCGATTTCGAATCGAAATTCGATGGAATGGATAAAAAATTAGGTCTTCATATAGATCAAATGGGGGAGTTAATTACATTGACCACCTTACTGGCTTCTGGGAGACTGCCCCGCGAAAGATTCGTAAATTCTATATCTGAAAAACTTGAAGTGAACAGAGACGAAGCGAATAAAATAGCCGAGCATGTGAACGCTATAGTATTAATACCACTCAGAGAAATGCTTAAAACCTCCATCAATCCAAACATAATCAATTCCTCTTTAAATATAGTAGACAGCCAGCTCACAAACGGTAGTACAGAAATAGTTAAAGTCGTGAATATTCCACCACCATCCATAATTGTGAAGAGACCAGAAGCTACGGAAGAGAAAAAACCAGAAATCAACAATTCATATAAAATAGACCCCTATCGCGAACAAAAAAATTAGCGTAAAATATAACTATGAATTATCAAGTTCCTCAATTCATAGAAATAGAAGATAAAATATTCGGACCGCTCACTCTAAAGCAGTTCATATATCTTGCTGGTGGGGCAGGTATATCTTTTCTTATTTACCGCTTCATAACTATCTCGTTTATTGCTTTTCTACTCATAATATTAGTAATGATTCTGGCCTTTGCTTTAGCTTTCTATAAAGTAAATAATAAGCCGTTAATAAATATGATTGAGTACGCATTTAATTATTTCTTTCACAACAAACTTTATCTTTGGAAAAAAGAAGACCCTGCACAAAATTCTGCGAAGAATCCTATGACCAAGGAAGATAAAGAATATGCAAAATTAGTAGTACCCAAACTTTCGGAAAGCAGATTAAAAGATTTAGCTTGGAGTTTAGATATTAATGAAAGTATTTATTCAAATAAAAATCAAAGATAATGAAAAGCCCAGAATCAAATGCTACACAGGAATTCGTACCTATTAAAGAAATACGCGATGGTATCATAGTCCTTAAAGATGGGGGGATGAGAGCTATTATTATGGCATCTTCTCTTAACTTTGCTCTTAAATCAGCGGATGAACAAAATGCCATTGTCCTCCAATTCCAAAACTTTCTGAACTCTCTAGATTTCTCTGTTCAATTCTTCATACAGTCTAAAAAGCTAGATATCAGACCATATATAGCCCTTCTAGAAGATAAGTATAAAGAGCAGGTCAATGAATTAATGAAAATTCAGACTAGAGAATACATAGAATTCATCAGAACTTTCACAGAACAGCAAAGTATTATGAGTAAGAGTTTCTTCGTAGTCATACCATATTCTCCATCTATAGTAAGTGGAAAGAGTAATCCGATTTCAAAGATGCTAAATCGAAATCAAACAGAAGCGACTGCTACTACTAATTTCGAGGAAAGCAGAAGTCAGCTAGAGCAAAGGGTGAGCGTAGTAGAGCAAGGCTTAGTGAGATGCGGTATTAAAGTGGTACCGCTCGGCACAGAAGAAATAGTAGAGCTTTTCTACAAAATATTTAATCCCGGAGAAACAGATAAACCTATTCATTTAAATTAAAATTATGGGAATATTTAATAAATTATTCGGTAAAAAAGAAGACGTACAGATATCATCAGTACTTCCTCAGGAAATATATGAAGCAGGAATGCTGGAACTTAAAGATATCATCGCCCCTTCTGCTTTAAAAATAAATCCTAAGGAAATAAATTTAGGAGAGAAGATTGCTCGCACATTCTTCGTAATTTCATATCCTCGCTTCCTCACTGATAGCTGGTTCTCACCAATCATAAACCTAGATAAAGTTTTTAATATTTCAATATTCGTTCATCCTATAGAGACTTCCAAAATTCTTAAACATTTTCAAAAAAAAGTAGCAGAGGTTCAGAGTCAAATACTAGATAGGGAGAAGAAGGGTCTCGTCCGTGACCCAATGCTAGATACAGCTTACCAAGATCTGGAAAACCTCCGTGATAATCTAATGCAGGCACAAGAGAAAATCTTCGATGTCGGAGTATATATTACTATATATGGCTCAAATGATTCAGAATTAGACAAAATGGAATCTGAAATCAAATCAATATTAGAATCAAAGTTAATATACATTAAACCAGCATTATTCCAGCAGGAGCAGGGTTACAGAAGTATATTACCTATTATGAATGATGAGTTAGCTGTGCATTCTAAGCTTAATTCTGGCCCTCTTTCCAGTCTTTTCCCATTCGTATCCTTTGACCTTACTGCTGATAAAGGGATACTTTATGGAGTAAATAGACATAATTCAAGTTTGGTATTATTCGACAGATTTTTACTTGAGAACTATAACTCTGTAACATTTGCTAAAGCTGGTTCTGGTAAATCTTACGCTGTTAAATTAGAAATTCTTCGAACGTTGATGTTTGAAACAGAAGTAATAGTTATTGACCCAGAAAAAGAATATGAATATATGGCAGAAGCCACAGGAGGGAAGTACTTTAATATTTCTCTAACTTA
>JAUSHF010000022.1 GCA_030648705.1 bacterium | reverse complement strand
TATCATCGGTAAAAAAGAAGCGGTAGAAAAGACTGTAATAGTCAGAAAGATGGATAATCACTCACAAGAAACCATAAAAATAGAAGAACTTTCTTCGCATATGAAGAAAGTTCTTAAAGACTTCTAATTTTAGAGTCGGTCGATTCTTATCTCACAGTATTTATATCTGTAGTTAATTCTCCTGTAGCGCTTACGACTATCCTTCCATTGCTATCTAAGTTTAGAGAGTACATAGAGTTATAATCTTCTACTGATATGAGGTAGGCTTCTGATTTTGATGGGTCTAAAGGCAAGTTTGCTAAATAATCTGGAACAATACATCTGTACAAATCGATTCCTCCGTCATTAAATGTCTCATCGTTTATTTTATATTTAATAACTTTTGTGGTCGTAGATATAGTAGGAGCTGTACCACTAGCACAAGCTAATATTCCACCGTGTTCTGACATATTTTGACCTATCGCATTTGCTATGGATTGTATATTACTGGTTCTCTGTGAATCTCTTGCTAATTTGAATTGTCTATTCGGATTTATAGCTGCGAGCGATACAGAGGATAGAACGGCAATAATTCCAATCACCATAACCACTTCTAATAGTGTAAAACCTTTCTTTTCATTTTTTATATTTATATTAGTTTTTTTCATATCTTAATAATTAATTAATAATTTCCCAAGATAACACGCTATTAAATACTATTCCTGATTTTAAAGATAAAAAGTTAGGACATTTTATTTTAGAGTTTCCAAGATTTGATGATTTAATTTCCAGACCAATTTTTATTGGATAGATATTATTCGTATCATTATCAATATTTTCTATAACGATTTCTGTCCCATATATATCACGTATCTCTTTTGTTTCTGGACTTTTCTCATCTTCTAATCTCTGTATATATTTCTCATCTATTTTATTATCATCTGAATACACAGAGATTAAATATACTATTTGTTTAATATAAGCATCCAGAGCCAATGAATAATTCGCTTTGCAATATTCTTCTGTATCCACCCTTATCACATTCTGTTCAGTTATGAAACTTGATAGTATAAGCATGGAAATTAGAGAGGTTGTAATTAATATCGGAACTAATATAAATCCTTTGTGTCTATTAGAGATGTATTTATTTGCTCTTTCTGTTTCCCTCTCGAGAGAGATTTTAATAGAAAACAAATATGATGATAGGCTTCCGATAATAACAGTACCAATAGCAATACTCAAAACTACTTCCAATAAAGAAAATCCTTCTGTTAGAAATATATTTCTATTTTTATTATTCATCTTTTCTTATTCATATTTAGGAATTAGCAATCTTAGACCTTTTGATTCTTTGGATGTGACAAATAAATTATTTCTGAAGCATTTCATATCTGTAATCGCCGAATCAAATGGAATAAAAATATCTTTTATTCTGATACCACTTTCATGAAGACCTACAGCGACTATGTAATCACTATCTCTACCTACCACGCCATAGACACTTGAACCGATATCGTTAGAATAAATAATATCTATACTCGGCAATACTTTTCCGTCTATTAAGAATAATTCGTGATTATTGATATTATTAAATCCTCCGACTGTCCTACCGAAATATATATTATTTCTGTCTCTACTTATGGTATTACCTTCTTGTGTTTGAAATCCAGATGGAGTGAAGCCGTCTAGATAGATGGGTGTGTCAGGATCTGCAATGTCTAATATTCTTAACTGAGGATCGTTCGGAGTGGCTAATAATAAATAATTTTTATAGGCTAAAATCGCGTTTATCTGAGTATTTGTCTCATAAGAATTTTTTAATTCGCGTGTATTCGAGTCGAAAATAAATAATTCTGATGTACTCGCTGATTTAGTGGTTCCTAAATATATATGTTCTTTGTGATAATAGACGGAAACTCCTTTAACTGTAGAAGATGCCACCTTTATACTTGAAGTAAGTTCAGGGTTTTTAATATCTGATACATCTATTACCTGCATCTGGCCAGCACTTCCAGTATTCGCTACATATAAATAATTCCCCACCACGGACAATGAATTTAATCCCGGACCGGTATTCAGACTACTTTCTAGAATTAATTTTGGTGAATCTACATCGTCCTCATTAAGTGAATAAATGTATAAATCTGGGTCAGATACAATAGTAGAATTAGTAGAAACAAAGATTAAATCACCTTTTGCGATGATACCTGTAGCAAAATTCTGATTACCTAATTCATTTTCTATATCCACGAGATCAAAATCAGATATTTTAGAAAAATCTATATAACATTTTTGTTCAGATTCCAGATAATCTCGGGAAAAAACATATTTATCCTCATTAAACATATATCCTGTTTGCAAATCTTTTATTTTAATTTTCACTGAGCCTGAAAAGTTATCTTTTTGATTTAATTCTAAATTAGCAGTCATTGTACTCGAAGAAAAACTTAAGTTTTCTGGAAATGATTCTAAACCAAATGACAATTCTGAAACTATCTCATCTATTCTTCCTCCGACAAATTTTGCATAATTTCTAAATCTGACACTAGAGTCCGCTGAATTATTGACTTTAGAAAAGTCATTTACGAATTCTAAAGCTGTAACCGAAATCATAATAGATATGAACAGAGCGAATATCGTCTCTAAAAGAATGGATCCGTTTTTTCTCTTAGATTTAATCATCGTTTTTAGGTTCGTTTAATTATTTCTAATGAATAGAATTCATAATCTTGTACATCGGTAGAAGCACGGCCATAGCCATACACATAATGAGAGAAGCTACGAGTAATAATAAGACTGGTTCAATAATAGAGATAATTTTATTTATTTTAATATCGAGATTCTTATCATGCTTTAAAGATAATTCTCTTAAAGTTTCTTCTATAGACCCTATTCGTTCAGCTACCCCAATAATTCCCAAATCAATATTAGATATGAAATCTAATTCTCTTAAAGAATTTAGGAAAGATTGTCCAGACTTCAGTTTATCTGTAATCACCGATAATCTATTTTTATACCATAAATTCTGACATGATTCTGACGCATACCGACAAGAATCAGGAAGGCTGTATCCAGCACTAATCATTAAAGAAATAATTTTATAATAATTCGAAAGAGAATATGAAAGAATCAGATCTTTAATAATGAATAGTTTATTAGTTTTCTCTGAAAACCATTCGGTGTTTTTTATCAGTGTCTTAATTTTTATTATTATAACGATTAGGAAAGCTAGGATGAGTAATAATATATACCAATAATTAATCAGTGATTTATTCATGAATATCAGTATCTTAGTAATTAGAGGAAGTGATATTTTCATTCCTTCGAATATTGGTACAATAATCGGGACTACGTAATAAAGGATAAAAATCACAGCACCTAAAGCCATTAGAGATATAAAGACTGGATAATATGAGGCGCTGAGTATTTTATTCTTAATGAAATTAACTCTTTCTATATCCGAAGCTATGGCATCCATAGCAGAACTTAAACTACCACTTAATTCTGATGTGTAGAGAAAATCTTTCCATTTTCTAGAAATTAGAATATCTTTTTCGGTGAAAGATTCAGAAATATTTTTTCCTAAAATAATATTATTATATATCTGATTTAATATTACATTGGAATTCTTAAATGATTCAGTGGTAATAGTCAAAGCTTCTGGTACGGAAATTCCTGATTTAATTAGAGATGATATTTGTCTAATTATGGCTATTTTTTCTGAGTCACGAATTTTTTTCGATTTAAATATCTCTAATAATCCTTTCTCCCTCCTCTTTCGAAATTTTCTGATTTTCCACATTTTCATTTATAATATCTTTAATATTTTTCTGACCTTTATCTTTAAGAATCTTCTCTATACTAGAAGCCGATTTCCTTTCATAAATAGCTTTTTTAATATTATTATCTACCTCCATCACCTCAGCGACAGCTAATCTGCCTTTATTTTCGAAACTTCTTTCATATCCACTTTTCATATTTTCTTCTAATCTAGCGAGACGTTGTGATATAACTACTTTCAATGAAGCTGACACGGCATACGCATCTGCACCCATATCTATGAGACGAATATGTGCTTCGCCCACAGAACGTGTGTGCAGTGTAGAGAGAACTAAGTGACCAGTCATAGCAGAATGTACTGCTATCTTAGCTGTTTCTGAATCTCTAATCTCACCTATCATAATTATTTCTGGATCTTGTCTCAGTATAGAACGTAAACCTGTAGCGAAGGTCAAACCGTTTTTTGTATTTACTTGAATTTGCCGAATACCTTTAATAATTCTTTCTACTGGGTCTTCTAAAGTGATAATACTTTTCTCTAATGTCATTATCATTTGTATGAGACTATATAGAGTAGTAGTCTTACCAGAACCGGTAGGACCAGTGACTAATACCATTCCTCCACCAGTAACTATTTTCTTCAGGATTTCTTCTTGTTCTTTAGAGTAACCAAGTTCAAAAAGCGTTTTTAAATTTTTACTTTGCTCAGTGATTCTAAGTACGGCGCTTTCACCAAAGTAAGACGGGAGAATCGAAATTCTCAAATCAAATCTCCGACTATCTACAGTGCGCGTCAGACGACCATCCTGCGCATGAAAACCATCTAAACGCATACCTGATACTGCCTTTATCCTCGCCAAAAGGTTCTTATGTTCATCTAGTGTAAAACTTTTCAACTCTCTAAGAATTCCACAAATTCTGACACGAACAATCGAATTATCCTCGTAAGGATCTATATGAAGATCGGATCCATTTATCTCCACTATTTCCCTAAGAAGATTACTCATAATATCCCCTTCATCATTCGTAGAATTCATCTATACATCTTACTCTACAGAGATAAATTTCTAATAAAAAAGTTCTAAAGAAACAATGAATTTTTCATATTTATTTTACCCCAATTCACAACCTGGATTCACAGCCTTTTCTTTTTTATGAATTCGTGTTATAAATAACACCTATATCAAAAATTATGGAAACAAAAAACCAAGAGAATAAAGAGAACCAAAAAAATCAAGAGAACCAAGAGAATAAGACTCAGGAAATAAGAAATATCGCGATTATCGCCCACGTGGACCATGGAAAAACCACACTCACAGACGCACTCATGAAGCAGTGCGGATTTCTCGATGCCGGAACTATGGACTCTAATGCTCTTGAGCAGGAACGTGGTATTACTATTTATGCAAAGAATACTTCTATTCCATATAAAGGAACTAAGATAAACATTGTGGATACACCCGGACACGCCGACTTCGGTTCTGAAGTAGAGCGCGTGCTTCGTTCTATTGATACTGTGCTTCTAGTAGTAGACGCTCAGGAAGGCCCTATGCCTCAAACTCGTTTCGTGCTTAAGAAGTCTCTAGAGCTCGGCATTAAACCTATTGTAGTAATAAATAAAATAGATAAGCCAGCAGCTAAGCCAGAAGAAACTCATGAGAAAGTCTTAGAACTTTTCATGGAATTAGGTGCAAATGATGAACAATTAAATTTCCCAGTAGTATATGCTATCGGCAGAAATGGAGTAGCAAAGAAAGCTCTAACAGATGAATTCAAAGATTTAACTCCCCTTTTAGATACAATATTAGAAAATGTACCACCAGCATCCTTTGGACAGGACAATGCACATTTATGCGCTCAAGTTTTTAACCTTGGATACGACAATTTCCTAGGAAGATTAGCTATCGCTCGTATATACAGTGGTAAACTAAAGGACGGAGCGACAGTATATGTTAAACAAACAGACGGAACCACTACCTCAGGTAGAGTTACAAAGATTTTTACATTCGAAGGTACTAGTAGAGTAGAAATTCCTGAAGCTGTGTCAGGTGATATTGTCACTATCGCTGGCTTTCCTGATATTTTCATCGGAGAAACTCTTTGTGGAAGTGTAGAAGTTCCTGGAATGCCTGCTATTAAGATCGATGAGCCGACTATCACTTTGAACTTTTTAGTTAATAATTCCCCATTCGCAGGTAAAGAAGGTAAATTCGTAACAGGTAGACAAATTCGTGATAGATTAGAAAAAGAATTAGAAATAAACGTCGGTCTTAAAGTAGATTTTTCTTCAAATGAATATTTTAATGTTTCTGGTCGTGGTGAGCTTCATATTGCTATTCTATTAGAAAATATGCGCCGTGAAGGTTTCGAACTTCAAGTATCCCAGCCACAAGCTATTATTAAAGATATTGATGGACAGGTCTTCGAACCTTTCGAAGAAGCCACTATCGATATACCTGAGGAATTTTCTGGTACCGTAATAGAAAAATTAAGTAAGAGAAAAGGTCAAATGACAGATATGAAGGTTAAAGATGGTCAAGTCAGAATGCTATTCGAAATCCCAACTCGCGGAATTCTAGGATATCGTGGTGAATTCGTGATCGATACTAAAGGTCTCGGTATTCTTTGCAGTAGAATGATAGATTTTAAACCTTACTGTGGAGAAATAAATAAAAAAGAAACAGGTTCAATGGTCTCAATGATGGATGGAAAAGCTCTCGGCTTCTCTCTATGGAATTTACAAGATCGCGGAACTCTATATATCGGCCCTGCAGTCGTGGTATATGAAGGTCAAATAATCGGCAACACTTCTAAAGGTGAGGATATGGATGTAAATCCATGTAAAGGCAAACAGCTTTCTAATATGCGCTCTTCCGGAAATGACGAGCATATTATGCTTACTCCTCCTTTTGAATTATCTATCGAAAGAGGTCTCGAAATTATGAGCGACAGTGATTATCTAGAAATCACACCAAAGAGTATTCGTTTAAGAAAGAAGGTTCTAAAGGCTACGGATAGGGTTAGAGTGAAAAGAGAGGTTAAATAAGACTTATAAAATACTGCGATAGTCTGGATAATTTTCTTTAACTAAACTTTTCCAACTTACGGTTTCATTATTGCTCTTCAAATCATTTTTATGATAAACGAGCAAGACTTTGACTTTGCTTATATCTTTATGAATAACTGTAATACATCTGTTACCAGATCCGTGACGAGACTCTTTAGTACCAGAAATCTTAAATTCTGTCTTACAGATTACAACATTCGCATCTTTATTTGTAATATATTCCGCAGTATTTTTTAAAAACAAAAGATCTATCTGTTCGAACTCTTGATATAAGAATTTCAGAGTAAAATCCCAAGCACCTTTATACTTTTTTGAAAAAGTCTTTATAAAATGCCTCTCTGCGAAAGCTTCAAATATGACTTCATATTTAATATATTTCATCTGGATTTTCTTGAGTAAAAAGTCCATAGGAGACAATCTCATTCTCCTGTGCATACAGATAAGGAAATTGTTTATGCGTAAAATCCACTATTTCAGTAGTCTTTTTACCTTTCCATTTTTCTTCAATATTTTTAATCAGTTTTTGTTCTTCCTTACTTATTAGAGACAAATTAATCTTTGCACCGCTTCGTGTTTGAGAGATAAGCATAGCACCGTCTTCCCTATTTTCTATCTGTATTTCTCCTTTATCAAACATTTCATCAATAATTCTGAAATATGAATCTGCCACGGGACCATACTTTATTTTTCGATACTGCATACCGCTCATGCTTTGTAAGTGAGAATAGAACCAGCCGAAATCAGCAAAATATAAGAACTTAGCTAGTTTAGTCTTTGTGATTATTCCACCCTGTCTGAGAAATGCCAAAATCATCTGTTTATATTTATCATAATTAGGAGATTCCCCGCTTTCTACTTCTTCAAAAGATACACCTAAAATACTAGAAAGCTTTTCAAACTCTCCCATAGTCAGTTCTCTTTTGCCTTGTTCTATAGAAATATATGATGGCCTAGAGATGCCTAGTTTCAACGCCAAATCAGACTGAGAAAATCTTCTTTTTAATCTAGCGTCTTTAATAAATTTTGCATATTTAGTAATCATACTTTTATTATAAACATATGTGTAAAGAAGTCAAACATATATGTAAATATTGTCGACATGCTTCAACTGTTAGTGGTTTAACCAAATATATAAAGATCCTACTTAAAAGTTTGACATGACTATAAATATGTTATAGTGTATAGTTTAGTAAATCGTCCTTTGCAAACAAGTCTGCTTTAGGATTTATGGTTTACAACAAAAAACTGCAGTTCGGAGAACAAGATAGTCATGAAAAAAACACAACCGATCAATCAAATGCAAATTGGGCTCATGGCACTACATTTCGGTTTGAAACAGATGAGTGTCAAACTTGCGCTTAATGGCCCCAACCCATCGGTAGAGATGGAATCAATAATTTCAATTAAAAGCCTAGATGATATGGACAGGCTTATCCGGAAAGCAAAATCATGGCGAAGAAAAGTAGCCATCGCGAGGAAAGGACTCAGTGTATGCGCCACACTTAATGATTACGAGTCTTGGGAAAGAATTTTGTGGGATGATCGTTTTCTAGAATATTTTCCTCAGCTAAAATACGAGTACTTCACTGCTATGTGTTTAGTAGTAAAAAATGCCATTACGAAAGCAGAGACTTTTGAAGAAGTATTTACCCTCTGGGAGAGACTCCGCGCAGACCACTTCTTTAGCGAAGATATCTTAGCTTACGAGAAAATGAAAAATTTGATACCCGTCACAAGTACTCGTAGCATATTCAGCACACTTCTAAGTGAGAGAAGGTTGGAAATGCTTCAAGAGGATAGTCCGCATTATAATCTTCTAATCTTTGCGTGTGAATACGCCACTCCTAATCAAGCATACGAAGCACTTAAATGGTTTTGGGACTTTACATGGCAAGGTGAGGAAAACTCCGAACCAGTACGCATCCTAATCAGGAAGGCGTCCGAGCTCTTCCCTCGAAAGAAGAAGCAGACTTTTTGATTCATGGCGTCGTCCCTCAGGACGACGCCATTACTTTTAATCATTTTTTGATATTCTAGGCAAATAATTATCCCCACTTATCACCCTTTTACCAGTTTTCTCTTCAAGAGCTAGTCGTGCGTCTTTTGCAATTTTTCCACCTCGTTTTGCTGGTATCTTATTATCTTCTAATCCCTTAGTTTGTTCTGATTCAGCAATTTGTCTCGTGGACAGTTCTGCTAATGCTGTAAAAATGAGTTCAGCTTCGGACATATGGTCGCGTAAATTATTTGTCTTATTTAAACTTTTTATATTTTTATGATCTTGAACTGAAAGTCCAGACCACTCTTCGTGAATAATATTTGTAAGAATTGCAAATTCACCACCCTCTTTCACACCAGATTCTTTCCAATAATCAGTCAGTTTATTTCTGGTTTCCTGTCCCATCATTCTTTGTTGAATCCATTTTTCACTCCTTCCATGTTTCTTCCAATACTCTCTTCCGCGATTCAAAGCTATTTCAGGATTTTGCATTTCTTCTATTCGTTCCCCACCGACTTTAGCTAGCCATTGTTTGAATGGTTCAGCCTTTGGTGAAGATATTGATTGAATAATTCTAAAAACCCCTTGTAAATTAGCACAATTCATCTTCTGAACACCACCTTTTGTAGGTATGTCAAGGGTATGGACAATTTGTCCATACCCTTGACTAAGTTCAGGATCTCTTATCTTCATTTTTTGAATATAATCTTTTGGATTTAATGATTCAATAAGTACTTGCACTATGTCTTCTATAACAAAATACCATTGCTCATTGTGCCATGTTCTACGTACTTCTTTTGTGCCAAAGACGACTGGAAGTATCTTACTATTTAATTTTTTATTTAGATTTTTCATGTCTCTATTTTACCACTTATTTAAAAATTTTCCTTTTTAATTTTGATTTTCAGAGAAAATCTTCGTCCTTTTTATACGACTCGCTATAGCACTAGTTCCGAAAGCTTCACCAAGGTCACGCGCGAGAGCCCTCACGTAGAATCCTCCCGAGCATTTAATTCTTAGGCTAATGACTGGAAATTTAATATTGGAAATGTGGCTATTGTCGCCATTTGAATCGCGAAGAATCTCTTTCCACCTCTCAGTAATTTCTTTCTGTCTAAAAGAACCCGTAACCAAAGGAATTTTCTGTAGAACTTCTTCCAGAATTTCACTTCCAGCCACTTCTCTCTTCCCTGTAACCTCCATCTCATAAACTTTTACATCTTTAGTCGTGCAGAAAACCGCATTCTTTTCATCACTAAAAGTCTTTTTACAAAAATCCTTTATTCTATCTAAACCGAGAACCGCTATATTCTTAGACGAAAAAAGTGGCGGTATTTGTTTAATATCCCCGACAAACTTTTTCACTTCGGAATCAACACCGCTCAAAATCTTTTCTTTTATTTTATCTTTCATCTCTTCTTTCAAAACCTCGCCCTCGCCACCTTCCACACCCCCTCCCTTCGTAAAATCTTTTACAAATTCCTCCGACAAATCAGCCAATCCTAAATAATCATGCGTATCAGTATTTATTCCAAATAAAATATCCGCTGTGTACTCCTTATCACAATAATTATATTTTTCCTTCTCTAAACGCTTCTCCCCAGCCAATATCACAAGTACGCCTTCGGCTAAAGGATCTAAACGTCCCGCATAGGTTAAAGGCAAATCCTTATAAAGCGGATTATCCAGCTTAAAACGATTCAAACATTCTAAAGGCGTCTCGCCCACCCTCTTATTCGTCTCTATATATAAAGGTAAATCTGTCTTTCTATCTTCATTCATATTAAATTATTTTTATATCCCATTCTTACCACCATGATGTCCCACCGTATCTGAAATATGACTCATTATCTGATTCTTAACTTCATTCGGATTAGGAATTTGATGAAATTTAAATTTGTTCTCTGTGCCGGCAGTCTGAATTTCTAAATCACCAAATTTAAGTAAAGTCTGTATAAAACCTTCCACCTCTACTGATATATCCTGAACTCTGTTAAGATGAAGCTCTGATACTGAGCGATTGAAGAAGCCGTGCTGTGTACTGTCTATAATTCTCTTATCTGTCACTATCCACATATCTAGCACATACATAGTTATAGAATAGAAAAGCACTTGCCACAAAACTAAACACCATATACCGTAGAGGAATATGAAAATACCAGTCAAACCATTCAGAGATAAGAATCCCGTAAACACAGTTCCGACAATGAATGGCAAAATAAATAGAAAAACGAAAATGAAGAATTGAACTATTATGTAAAAAGGATGACGATGAATTAACATCAAAACTTTTTCATCAGGTTCTTTACCAGTGAAATAATTATGTGATTCACTAAAAATTGAAAATATTGATTTCATATTTATTTATTAATTCCGTAAACTCTCTCTATTAATCTTTCAATTCGACTCTTTGCCATATTAAAATCAAACGCTGCAAACATTAAAAAATTAATAGAAAATAGAACGACAGAGCCCAGTAGAAAGATTATCGATATCTTCTTTGGCAAAGTGCCGACACCAAATCTTATTAAGTGATAAAAAATTGTGAAAGTCAGAAGCCAATATAATACAAAAACGATTATTAATAAAATAAAAAACAATGTCTTAAAAGTAACGATAGGTTCTAATAACATAAAAATATTATATCAATAAAACCTTGCAAATTCTAGTATCGTCTTACCTACAAATATGGCTATTACCATAAATTAAAGATTTCTGTTAAAATATGTATTATGAATAAAGATTCAAATAATCAAAACCCTATATCTACGGAACCCTATAAAGGCGTCCGTGATTTTTATCCTGAAGATATGACAGTGCAAAACTATATCTTCGATATATGGAGAAAAAGTGCAAAGAAATTCGGCTACGAAGAATACAGTGCATCTATTCTAGAACCCGCTGAACTTTATAGAGCAAAATCTGGCGAGGAGATTGTGAATGAACAGACGTATACTTTTACCGATCGTGGTGACCGCGAGGTAACACTTCGTCCTGAAATGACTCCTACTCTCGCGAGAATGATATCAGCAAAGAGAAAAAGTCTAACATTCCCTATTCGCTGGTTCTCTATGCCAAACCTTTTTAGATATGAACAGCCTCAGCGTGGACGAGTTCGTGAACACTTTCAGTTTAACGCTGATATTTTCGGAATTGCTAGCACGGATGCAGAAATTGAAATTATTTCTCTGGCAAATGAGACAGTGCTTTCTTATGGATTAAAGCCTAAAGATTTTGAAATACTTATAAATAGTAGAAAATTAATGGATTTCATAACTCGAGATGTATTATCACTCGATTCTGATAAGAGCCATAAACTTTCTAAATTAATAGATAGGAAAAATAAGCTTCCAGCGGATGTATTCGAAATGGGTATTAAAGAAATTATCGGAGATAAAGCAGATGCCTTTTTAACTTTATTAAATTCACAAAATTTCGAAGAATTCACAAATTCTTTACAAAAAACTTCTGGGGAACAGGATGGTATACGCGAAATTAAAGAAGTTATTAAGGGATTAGAAGATCTCGGTATTACAAATGTCCGCTTTGACCAGACTCTTATGCGTGGCTTCGATTATTACACTGGTGTAGTGTTCGAGGTTTTTGATACAGATCCAAAGAATCGCAGAGCACTCTTTGGTGGAGGCAGATACGATGACTTACTCGCCATATTCGATGGTGAGAAAATACCTGCAGTAGGATTCGGTTCTGGTGATGTGACAGCACGTGACATTATGGAAATCCGAGACCTTTTACCTAAGAATAGTAAGTCTGCCGACGTATATATTTGCCCTACAGATATTCCATATAAACCTTTTGCAAATGATTTAGCTCAAATAGTCAGAAATTCTGGCTTCTCCGCATCTGTCGATTACACTACAAAGAAAATTGGGGATAAAATAAAATACGCCGACAAGAAAAATATTCCACTCGTAATAGTAGTTGGTGAAAATGAGAAGAATTCAGGAAAGTTCTCTATTAAAAAGTTATCGTCTGGCGAAAGTGTAGAGACAGACGCGGATAATTTAGTAAAAATTCTCAGAGAGATTATAAAATAGACATGCGAAAAATTTTTTTTGATATTGAAACCAGAAACAGTTTCGAAGAAGCTGGCAGTGGTGAACCTTCTGCTTTAGATTTATCTGTAGTTTGCATTTATGATAGCGAAACCGGAAAATATACCAGTTATCTTCAGGAAGAATTGAAGAATTTATGGCCTATCATAGAGAAGGCTGATATGCTGATCGGCTTTAACACCGAACATTTCGACATTCCAATTCTAAATAAATACTATTCAGGCGACCTCACAAAGATAAAAAGTTTAGATTTGCTGAAAGAAATTAAAAGTTCCCTCGGCCGAAGATTAAAGCTAGACGGAGTAGCCGAAGCCACTTTAGGTAAAAATAAAAGTGGGCACGGCATGGAAGCCATCATCTGGTGGAATGAAGGAAAAATCGATGAAATCATAAAATACTGCAAAGAAGACGTAAAAATCACCAAAGAAATCTACGAGTACGCCCTCGCCAACAAACATCTAAAATACAAAGACAACGGCGAAATCAAAAAAATCCCCCTCGACACCTCCAAATGGGAAGAAAAAGACGCAAGCGCAATGACATTTACACTACCTTTTTGATTAGACAAATTTAATTGGACAGGTGACATTAAATTTGATAGTATATAGATAGCACTTAGAGGGCTCTGGCCCTGTCACGGCTCTCAAGCTGTAACTAAGTGCATCGAAAACACACCACTTGATGGAGTATTTTGATTTAAAGATGGTATCATTACCAGTACTTATTAATTTAATAATCAATCACATCATATGGAACAAAAAAATTCATTAACAATACCCGCAGCGATTATCATAGCAGGCGCACTCATTGCCCTCGCTTTGATTTTTATAAAAGTATCACCAAATACAAATAGACCTGCCGATACAAAAAACACGGCATCACAAACTGATAAGCCAAATATTTCACCCGTAACTTCAGATGACCATTTATTAGGAAATCCTGATGCGAAGATAATTGTAGTGGAATATTCAGACCCTTCATGTCCTTTCTGTAAATCTTTTCACAAGACTATGCAAACTGTCATGGATGAATATGGAAAAACAGGTAAAGTCGCCCTAGTTTACAGACATTTCATTACAGTAGCCGTAGATGATTTAGGAAGAGAATATCATAAAAATGCCAGCAACGAAGCTCACGCTTTCGAATGTGCAGGATCTGTAGGAGGTAATGATAAGTTCTTCGAATTTGCTGACAAGTTCTATGACTTAACACCGTCCGTTACAGGTGCCACACCAGAAGGTTTCGATCAGAGCAAATTACCAGAAGTCGCAAAGAGTGTCGGTATAGATGTCGATGCATTTAACTCATGTATGGCTAGTGGCAAATTTAAACAGAAAATCATAACCCAGCACGAAGACGGAATAAAGGCCGGAGTAGCAGGCACACCTTACAGCTTCCTAGTAACAAAGTCTGGAACTATCGTTCCTATAAACGGCGCGTATCCTATCACACAGATGAAGAAGGCTATTGATGCTTTGCTCGTAGAGTAAAAACAAAAAAATATTAATTTGTTCTAACTGTTAAACCTCGCTAATAACCTCAAATCCACTAAAGCTTCCAGTAATAGCTAGACCTATAATTGTTTCGGCTAACTTTTGGCTCTTAATTTTCTTTGCAGTTTCGTTAATGGTAGCTCCTGAACCCAGAGCGTCATCTATGAGTAAGACCGTCTTAAACTTCTTTGTTTCGTCTACCATAATCGTCTTTTTGGCATTTTCAATACGATCCTCAAGCTTATTAAGGGTTTTTTGAGGCACAATAATAGGGGTCTTTACTTTCACAAGAGAAATATTTGGATTAGTAAGATGAAGCTGTCTCTCAAGCTCTCGCATCAGCTGAACTTCACGTTTTACTGTTGGAGGTATAAATCCTACAGCCTCAATCTTATATTTCTTTATGAGTTCTTCTATTTGAGGACGAATTTGGTCTACTAATTCTTTAATCAATCCTCGACTCTGGCTCTGCTTTGCGTATAGAAGAAGTTGTCCGAGTTTGGTTTTACCAAAGCGTTCGATGCTATAAAAATCAAGATAAAAAAGCTTATCTACAGCCGTGTCGGGAAAAGTACCTTTCATTTTGTGCATACCATTTATCAATCCGTCCTTTTTGTATAGCTTATACTTCTTTAAGGTTTTGATATACTCCTTCGCCGTTTTTTCAAGAGGGTCTTTTCTTTTGATGCACCAGTTTATAAAGCCTTCAAAACCTTCTTGTCTCTCACCAGAAGCTGTAATATTGAGAAAGTTCTCACCAATGACTTTCTTAGTCTTTTCATCTACTGTATTATCTTCCTTTTTTATCTTGTCTTCGGAAAGAAGATAAAATACCTTCGGTGGTCTACCGATTTTGTATATCAAACCTTCTTCAAGAAGCGAGCTTAATTGTTTTCTGATAGCTCGAGAAGTGATACCAAAATGGTGTGTCAGCTCATTTCCAGAAGCCTGACCTTTATTTTTAATATATGTAATAATTTTTTCTGAAGTCTTTTCTTCCATTTCACTATCATAACACTATTCGTATAAAGTTCCTAGTTCCTAGTTTACTAGGAACTTTGTATTAGATACTTAGAAAGTGCACAATATTCACATTCTAAATCTGAGCAATTTCTATCACTAAAATCAAAATCTATTATTTCTTTCGCGCTATCTAATATGATCTTTTTTAACTCCGCCGTTTCATCATCTGTCACACCAAACTTATACTTTTTATAATTTCCACTATCATTCGGCTCTATAAAATCGATTTCACCGCTTTCCATTTCGTATTTCTTACTGTCGTCTAATTCGAGCAAGATTTTATAAAAAACTAATTGTCTGAAGTAATTTCCTCCTTCATCGGCCTTTGTCTCACCTCTTATACCAGCTTCAGACTTCACCTTACCAGTCTTATAGTCCACCACATTCACCTTCTTACTATCTATTAGCTCCACTTTATCGAGCTTTCCTTTTAACAAAACTTTATTCTCACCCTCTCCTAAATAAACATTATTAATTCCATATTCAGTAATTAAATTCTTATTCCAGCTACCCTTGTAATTATCATAATATCCGCCGAGCGACTCTCTACCTTTCTTTAAACTTTCTTCATAATCGGCAGAATATAAATTCTGTTTATTTAAATTAAATTCAAATAAATTTAGGAACTCATCTTTAGTTAAATTTTCCTCCTCGCGATATTTATTAAAAAATACTCGAAGTGTCTCATGAATAGCATTACCATACATTAAATATTTATTTTGTGTTTGAGGTAGACGAATTAAGTTTATAAAAAAATATTTCCAAGGACATTCTAAATAGTTATTTAATGCAGTAACAGACAAACCTTGTTCTTTAAATAATTCACGAATATATTCTTTATCAGTTAAAGAAATCTCGTGTTTAGCCTTTGGTGCATGTTTCTCAATCAATCCTTTTTCTAAACTCTTTTCAATCTTACTAATCTCTTCCCCACCAATCTTTCTAACTAATGACTCGTCTATTTCTTCAATAAACTCAGATCCTAGCGCCTCTTTACCCTCATCATTTACTTTCGAATATGAAATCACCACTTTTTCCTTTGCTCTCGTTAAAGCTACGTAGAAAAGTCTGCGTTCGTCTTCTATTTTATCCCCTATTTTATCTCCCTCTTTATTTTCTCCTTTCTCCGCCTCTTTATCTCCTTCTTTGTCCACCTTCTCGTCCACTTTCGTATCTTCTAAATTTTTACCGTAAATATTCGGTAAATGGAATTTCTTATTATCTTTCTTACCGCCCCATTTACTATGAACAGCGTTTATAATATATACAAATTTAAATTCCAAACCCTTAGAGCGATGTGCCGTCATTAATCTCACTCCATCTATCACGATAGAAGAATTATTCGCTTTTACTAGTAATCCATGATTCTCCAAAAGCTCTAAATACTCTATAAAGTCGGCGAGATAATATTCTCTTTTCGAATTAGAAATATTTTTTATTTCATTAAAGAACATTTCTAAAGAATTCATTCTATTTAAAGAATTTTTACTAGAAACAATATCCTCTAGGAATCCGATCTCCTTAACCACTATTTCAAAGAATTCTATAAACTGCTTCTCTTTAGCAAGTAATGCCCATTTATTTAAATTTTTAGATAATTCTAGAAATTTCAGAGGTTCTGAAACTCCAGCTGATTCTAAAAGTTCTTTGGAATTTAAAGTATCATAAATCTTCTTTCTAGAGCTAGCACTATGATTAATTACTTTATATATATCTAGGGCTTTAAAGTTCAAAAAGCTAATAAAAAGCATTTCTCCTAGAGAATGATCATCTGTAAGATTATTTAAAACATTTAATACTAGTCTAATTTTTCGAATATCATCATCTTTAAGTAAATCCTTATCAGATTCTATCTTAAATTTAACACCGTTTTTACTTAAAAAATCAGCTATTTTAAAAGCATCTTTATTATTTCTATACAAAACCGCGATCTCATCAGCCTTCGCTCCAGAATTAATTTTTTCCTTAATATTCGAAGCAATATAATCATATTCTTTCTCTTCATTAGAAAATTCGTAAACATCGATGAATTCCGAATCGAATTTAGAATCTTTTTCCGCGTTTTCCGCTTTTCCTGTTTTTTCCGCTTTTTTCTCTGTCTTTTCCTCTGGCTTTACAGAAGACAGAAGTCGCACTCTCTTCATGTCTCCGCCTAATTTATTTTTCTCAATCAAACTATGCGAAGCATCCAGAATATTCTGAGTAGATCTGTAATTACTCTCCAAATTTATTAGGAGAGCATCGGGATAGAGATTCTTAAAGTAAAGGAAGTTCTCTATTGATGCACCCTGGAAACGGAATATTGCCTGTTTCTCGTCACCTACGATAAATAGATTCGGAGTACTATGAAAATTAGAAAGAAGTTCCAATATGGCATTTTGTGCATTATTAGCATCCTGATGTTCATCCGCGAGTATGTATTGAAAATTCTCTTGTAAGATCAAAAGGAAATCTGAATCTTTTTTTAAAACTTTAACCACCTCCACTATCATATCCTCGTAATCAAAAACTTTATTTTTAAGCAAAGACGCTTCGTAATCTTCATAAAGCCCATGTAATTCTTTATTTTTCTCTATATATTCCTTTTCTTTAACAAATTCCCCCTTCATCTTTCCTTTATATGCACCCTTAGTGTGATATAGATCATCTCTGGACAAAAGATTTTTCTCCTGCTTTTTTAACAATTTTCCAAAGTCCTCAGCACTTACCGCTTCTCTTTTTAAATTTCTGATTTCTGACAAAATAGGTTTAACATAGTAAAAAGGATTACTCCAGGATTTTAAATATTCTAGCTTTTTCCCATCTATTATCTCTTCCATTATTTTTATCTGATCTATTTCGGAAATATTCGTCGCACCGATGATTCTAGGGAAACGCTCTGGATAATCCTGGATTATTCCATTACAAAATCCATGAAAAGTATTTATATTTACTTTATATGCTTCAGAGCCGACTATTTCCACTAGCTTCCTTCGCATATTGTATGCACCCGATTCAGTAAAAGTTAAAGCTAAAATATTCTCGGGACTAGTATCCGTCTTCTTCAAGATGTTTGCAATCCTCAAAGTCAAAATCGAAGTCTTCCCCGTCCCCGGCCCCGCTGTCACCATCACCGGCCCCTCCGTCGTATCCACCGCTCTCTTCTGCTCTTTATTTAACCTCGAATACAGAGTTTCAAAAGTGTTATTTACCATGTATTTATTATACACCAATGGCAGATGAAGCGGGAAATATATGCATAGATAATTTGGGGGCTCTCGGACTGAGCGTAGGCGAAGGAGAGTGAGCGCCGACTCAGCAGAGTCGGACGCGTACCCCAAATTATCTATGCATATATTTCCCGCTAAATTTGATTTGCGTGGGAAAAATATATATGATAGTATATGTGACACAATGATAAACGCAGAAGTAACAAAGAATCATAACGAGTCCCCAGCTAGTATTATCCGCCGTTTTACCCGTAAAGTTCAGGGCGCAGGTATACTAAGCAGAGTACGTGGAATTAGATATTCTTCACGTAAACTTTCTCATTATAAAGTTAAGCAAAAGACTTTAGAATCTTTAACAAAAAAGGCTAATTTCATGCGCTTAGTAAAGATGGGCAAGATAATAGAAAAGACTCATTTCTCTAAATAAAAATATGAAAGCTAGAGCAGATATAAAGTTCTGCATAACGAACAGCACGAAGACCAAGCTTCCAAGCTTGGATTTTCGTTCTATTAAAGAACGTGTACTCGGTAAAAATTATGATTTATCTCTAAACATAGTCGGCACAAAAAAAATAAAAGAATTAAATAAAAAGTATAGAAATATAGATGAGCCGACAGATATATTAAGCTTTCCACTAGATAAAAAGACTGGTGAAATTTATATAAACCCAGAATGGACGAATAAAAAGGCAAAGAAATTTGGCAGAGATTTCCCAAATTTCTTTGCCTTTTTATTTATCCACGGTTTAGTTCATTTGATAGGATACGATCATAGTAGTAAAATGGAGAGTATAGAGAAAGATATACGAGAAGAATTCTGTATTTAAAAATTCTCTCATTTTAAAATGTCCAAAAGCATAGTAACAGGAATAGACATAGGAACATACAATGTCAAAGTTGTCGTAGCTGATGGTTCTCGATTAAACGAGCGCCGAATGCCGTTAGTGATAGCTACTGGAATATCAGAAACGAGAGGTGTCAGACATGGATATATTGTAAACCACAATGAAGTCGTTAAGAGTATAAAATCTGCATTATCTCAAGCAGAAAAAATAATCAAGTCACCTATTAAAAAAGCTTATGTTTCCGTCGGAGGTATTGGAATTCAAAGTCTGAATATATCTGCATCAGTATCAGTTACAAAAGCAGATTTAGAAGTCACAAAATTAGATATTATAAAAGTCCAAGAAACTGCCGAATCTTCTATCCCAGAATCTTTCTCTATGAATAGAAGAATCATCCATTCTATTCCTGTTCATTATAAATTAGATGGAAAGACAGTACTTGGAAATCCCGAGGGAATGCGTGGTGCAAAGTTAGAAATAAAAACACATTTTATCACCTGTCTTTCTCAGCATCTAGATGCTCTACTTCAAGCAGTGGAAGAAGCTGGCATTTCAGAGGTATTAGATGTAATGGCGTCACCTATTGCAGCAAGCTTTGTAACCCTTACAAAGGCTCAGAAAATCGCAGGATGTGTGCTAGCTAATATTGGTGCGGAAACCGTCTCTATAGCCGTTTTTGACGATATTATACCCATTTCCCTAGAAGTGTTCCCTATTGGCTCTACTGATATTACGAACGATATAGCTCTAGGTCTTAAAGTTCCTCTTGAAGAAGCAGAGCAAATAAAAATAGGCAAAGTGACAGGTGCTTCGTATCCTCGCAGAAAAATAGAAGAAATAATACTCGCTCGCCTTTCAGATATTTTTGACCTTATAGAAAATCATTTAAAAAAAATAAATCGAAATGGATTACTGCCTGCTGGAATTATTATTACTGGTGGCGGATCAGGACTTTCTAATATTGAAGATTTAGCAAAAGCTGCATTAAAGTTACCATCACGAGTGGCTAATATTAGTGGTGGTGATGTTAAAGAAAGTATTAAAGAAGCATCATGGGCAGTAGCATATGGACTTTGTATATTAGGATTACATGCAGATGAGATTCCTGGGTCTATAAATACTAATTCTGGTGATATTCAAAGAGTACTAAAAAGAGCATATAACTGGACAAAACAAGCATTGCGTCAATTTTTGCCTTAATTTTAACTATCTGATATGATTCAGGATATAAATCAATAACCACACATTATGGCAAACATTTCCCCTGAGATAGAGACGTTCGCACGAATAAAAGTCGTCGGAGTCGGAGGTTCTGGTAAAAACGCTACGAATCACATGATTAACTCGAAAGTTCGAGGAGTTGATTTTATTGCTATTAATACAGACTCTCAAGATCTACATTATTCTAATGCAAAGAAAAAGATTCACATTGGTAAAAATCTTACTCGTGGACTAGGAACAGGAATGAATCCTGAACTTGGAAAGCGCGCCATTGAAGAAAACAGAGAGGAGGTACAGGAGGCATTAAAGGGCGCTGACATGGTTTTTATAGCAGGAGGACTCGGTGGTGGTACATGTTCTGGTGCGGCACCTACAATAGCTAGAATTGCTAAAGAATTAGGAGCTCTTACAGTAGGAGTAGTTACTAAGCCATTTTTCTTTGAAGGTAAAAAAAGAATGCAGGTCGCTGATCAGGCATTAGATGAATTAAGAAAAGAAGTGGATGCTATTATTATTATTCCAAATGATCGTTTGTTAAAAATAATAGATAAAAATACTACAGCGAAGAATGCTTTTGCAATGTGTGACGAAATTCTTCGCCAAGCTGTCGAAGGTATTTCTGATTTGATCACTACTCCAGGTATGATAAACATTGACTTTGCTGATATTAGAGCCGTTATGGAAAACGCAGGTTCCGCTCTGATGGGTATTGGTTCTGCTACAGGTGAGAATAGAGCCATAGAAGCTGCTAAACTTGCTATTAATTCACCATTGCTTGATTTATCTATATTAGGAGCTAAAGGTGTACTATTCTCTATTGCTGGTAACGAAGACTTAACAATGTTTGAAATACAGGATGCTGCTAGAGTTATTACAGAATCTATAGACCCTCAAGCAAAAGTTATTTATGGTACAGTTATTAGTGATAAGTTAAAAAAGAACGAGGTACGTATTACAGTGATAGCTTCAGGATTTCCAGAAGATCAGACAAAGTTAATCCAAAATGATAATTCAGTTCCATTATTTGAATCGAAATCTACACCAGTAGCAGAAGCTCCAGAACCAGAAGAGAAGAGATCTCGCTTCTTCGGCAGTCCATCTCCTACTCCCGAAAAAGAAGTTAAGGTAGAAATCAAAAAAGAAGCACCAAAGCCTATAGATGATGAGGAAGATTGGGGAGCAGTGCCGGCTTTTCTAAGAAGATCAAAAATTAAATAAACAAAAAAAATAGGTGTTATATGGGATACGCGTCCGGCCGTGCTCGGCCGGCGCTCCCTCTCGCCGTCTACACGGCTCCGAGAGCTCCCATATAACACCTATTTTATTTTTTCGTATTTGACTATTGTGGGAAATTCGCATAATATCAAATCAGAACAAAGAAAGGAAACTTGAAAAATGAAAGGTGTATTTCGAAATAGATTTTTTACCAAATTGCGATTTGAAAGACCAAGAATCGCTCGAGGGGTGCAATTTATTAAAATACTTTCCAAAGAAGATGAGGAGCGGTCTTCTTTTGTTTTTGTTGCTGAGCTAGATATCAAGCAAACCCATACAGTTTTTCGGGTGTTAAATTGTCATTGGGCGATGAGCATGAGGACATTTGGATTAAAATATTTTCTCAAATCTGAGTGGGCGGAATTTTCAATACCGCTTACAGATGAGGAGATGGATGAACCATGAACTGAGGAGAAATTTAAAAGTATCTTTGTGGAAATCCTCTGTGTGAAATTTGGAAAAGAAAATTTCGTCGAAATACGCCCTCTAAAGAGCGAGCTTGTTTGATTTTTTGTGTTTTTCGGGGGCACGACCGCATGGTCGTGCCCCTTAATTATTTATATTTTTTATTATTTAATTCCTAGTGTATAATTATGGACACTATGATTTATGATTTAACTATTATAGGTGGTGGACCAGCGGGTGTAGGAGCCGGCGTTTACGCTGTGCGTAAACGCCTCAAAACCCTCTTCATCACTAAAGATTGGGATGCACAAAGCTCAGTTTCTGAAAGTATTGAGAATTGGATTGGCACTGTAAAAATATCAGGTACTAATCTTGCAAAGAGTTTAGAGAATCACTTGCGTGCATACGCCGGCGATAGTGTAGAAATTCACACAGGAGAAATTTGCACTGAAATATCTAAAAAGTCCGAATCCCCTCTCATTTTTTCTATAAAAACATCAAAGGCTTCTGGCGAAACTTTAGAATACGAAGCTAAATCTGTACTAATTACTACAGGAAGTTCCAGAAGAAAGTTAGACGTAAAAGGTGCTGATATATTTGAACATAAAGGACTTACGTATTGTGCCTCATGTGATGGGCCTCTCTTCGCAAATATGGATGTGGCTGTCATTGGCGGAGGAAATGCAGCGTTCGAAAGTACTTCTCAGCTTTCTGCGTACTGTAAGACAGTTTATATTTTAAATAGAGGAGATAAATTCCGCGCTGATGAGGTTACAGTTAATCGTGTATCAGAAAAAAGTAATGTAAAAATAATTAAAAATGCCCTTCCAGAAGAAGTTAAGGGTGATAAATTTGTATCAGGTTTAATATACAAAGACTCAGTAAGTGGAGAAAGTAAAGAAATCCCTCTCTCAGGAATATTCGTGGAAATTGGGGCCATACCAGCCACTAGCTTTGCATCAAAATTATTAGAGATGGATCAAACTGGCCATGTGATGGTAGATCCTAAAAACCAGAGAACAAAGACTCTTGGTATTTGGTCTGCCGGTGACTGTACAGATGGACTTTATCATCAGAATAACATTGCAGTCGGAGATGGAGTTAAAGCATTAGAAGATATTTATCTTTTCCTTCACGCTGGAAAATAATTTTATATTTAAAAAGCTAAAAAACATGTCGCAAAAATGGTATGAAAACGTATAAAAAATAAAGCCCCGCACGTCACTCGACATGCAGGGTTTGAAATTTAACACAGTCACTTCCTTCATCGAACAACTTCAAGTTCCGTGAAAGTAGCCTTTTCCAGAGAATCGGCAATCCCGATACCACAAGCCTTCAAATCGGGGTACCCGTTTGCACTACGAGACCCTTCTGGCACATGACTTGCGTCAAGGACTACTCTGAAAACTACGTTCAGCCTTTGTGTCGCCATTGCAAACTCTTGATCATCCGTAATCAAGACGACGTCGTGATCTGGGAAAGCCTTCGCACAAAACTTGAGCAAGTAATCGAAATCACCTGTCCAAGAATATGCGAAATCGTTTATGGGCGGATGAATTATCATCTCCGCATCTCTGAAGGATCTTCCGAATTTGAATGCTACTGCAAGAGAATCTGCACCAAAGAGAATGCAGGGTGATTCCATTCTCGCGCAATTCTCGAGAAAGAGCTTCATGATGAGAAAATTATCCTTCGTAACACCACTTCCTTCGTTGACGAACCTGAGGTTTAGAATGTACAGGTCATTTTTTTTGTTCATACTGCTTAATATAGTATCACGGATATATACATATTGTCAACTATACAAAAGCTACTATCTGGGATATTTTAAATAAAGGAAACATAAACCCTTTAACCCCCAGAAAAAACATGACCTTAACAGCTTGGACAGTTTTCAACGCAATCAGTATGATCTGGTGGATATTCTATGTGTTCATGTCGATTCGTAATCAGAACCCAGAGTTATTCCCTAACCGAATTGATCTGTGTTGGGAACATAACATGTATCGCATAAAAAGCACTCTTTCTTTGATCTTTTTCTTTGTTCCGGTCTTATGGATTATTAAATCAATTCCCTCTTGGACAAAATGATGTCCCAGAAAATCGCAGACGCACCGAAGCCACGCAGGTTCTCGGTGCTCTTTTTTATTTAAAATTTCGAGATTATTTTTGTGACTCTACCGGGAATCGAACCCGGATTCCGTGCTTGAAAAGCACGTGTCCTAACCGTTAGACGATAGAGCCATGTGCAATAATATAACATATTTATATAAAAAAACAATTATTTATTTCAATTTCACAAAGTCAAAGGTATGATAAAAGGTATCATAAATAATTTAACTAAATAGATAAAAAATGTTAATGTAATCACATGAAGAGGTGGCTGAGTTTGGTCGAAAGCGCCGTTCTCGAAAAGCGGTAGACTAGCAATAGTCTCGAGGGTTCGAATCCCTCCCTCTTCGCTGAAATTTAAATAACGAAAATAAATTTACGTAAATAGAAAAGTAAAATAAAAGCGCATGAACTCTCTGAGGGGGGAAATCGGAGAGAAGAATTCATGCGCTAAATCTCAGTCAGGACTCAACTCAAGGAGGAGGAAGACTGTTGGGGAACTTTTCATGTTTCTGTAGACTCCCACAGAACCACTCTCTATATATGATTATCTTCTCAAAAAAGATAAAAGTCAAGAAAATGAAAATGGATAGCCCAAGAAAAAATCCGGATGTAAAGCTCCGTGAAAATTTTGAATTTGCTGATAAATTTGCTATATTCTAGTTAAGGGCGGTTAGCTCAGTTGGTAGAGCACAGGATTGACGTTCTTGGGGTCAGAGGTTCGAGCCCTCTACCGCCCACATCGATTTCGGATTTTTAATATTTATAAAAAATGAAAATACTAGGAATAGAAACAAGTTGCGATGAGACATCTATCGCCATCATAGAAACATCTATAGCTCATAAAAACGAAATCAATGAGTCTGGTTTTTCCTTTAAAAAATTATCCCATTTAATACATTCACAAATAGATGTTCACGCTGAATACGGAGGTGTCTTCC
>JAUSHF010000016.1 GCA_030648705.1 bacterium | reverse complement strand
AAATTTGCTCTATAAATAAAAAAAGAGCGCGGCATTGCTACCGCGCTCTCGTGTCGATATTATCGGCTAAGATTTTAGGACTTTTTTCTTCGAGATCCGCGACAATTAGACGGTTAGCTTCTCCTGTCATTCTCCATCATGGATCCGATACACCATCCCATGAGAGCAGGACCGAGCCAGATTCCAAGGTATTCACGCCAGAAAGGTATCTCACCGACACTGACTTTGAAAGCCTGTTTAAGACTCTCTGTGATGATACATCCGCCGAGGACGACTAGTGCATACTTGCCGTATTTTATCAGATCTTTCGTTTCCATGGATTTCCTTTTTGTTGGAGTGATTTCAATTTTTACCACAAATAATTTAACATCCAAATAATAATAAGTCAATATTTGGAAACCTTTGGAAATGGTATCTATTTTTCCGAAGTAATCCAAATTTTTTTGATTTGGGGTATTGAAAGAGTTGATAAAAGGTAACCTAAAGTCGGGATAACTGCTTTTAATAGTATGTTATTTTCCTCTATTATAATTAACCAAATGCTGGCAATTATATAAGTTAAAATCATTATAGTTATGCGTCTAGTCCAGCTTTTTTCCCAAGCTTTATCTATCTCGACCCGATTATTACGCTCTTTTATATTTGAAATTTGTTTTTCAATTTCCTTAGTATCCATTATGCATTAAAGGTTATCATATTTATATAATATAATCTATAAAAACAGTCTAAATTTCTTACGACAATGTGCTAATTCGGGAGCTCGCGGAGCCGTGTAGACGGCGAGCGTGAGCGCAGGTTCAGCAGAACCTGACGCGTATCCCGAATTAGCACATTGTCGTAAGAAATTTGCCTTTTTTACCATTTTGATATATGCTTTTAAATCATGCAATACAAACTTACCTTAGAAAAAAGAGATGAAAGCATAAAGCTAGAAACTCTCAGAAAGTCAGGCAAAATGCCGGCTGTCATTTATGGACCAAAAATCAAAACTACTTCAGTAGCAGTTAAGCTTGTGGATTTCGAAAAAGCTTTTAAAGGCGCTGGTGAATCATCAGTGGTAGAGCTTAGAGGTTTAGGAGAAGATCACGATGCCCTAATTCATGCTGTGGACTTTGACCCTGTGACAGATATTGCTCGTCACGCTGATTTTTACATAATTGAAAAGGGTAAAAAAGTTCAGGTATCAGTACCAGTAGTCTTCGTAGGAGTAGCCCCAGCCGTAAAGGAAAAGGGTGGAATTCTAGTGAAGGTTATGCGCGAACTAAAGATCGAAGCATCTCCTAAGGATCTTCCTCATGAGATAAACATTGACATTGCTCCTCTTACAGAATTAGACAGTAGAATATCCGCTAGAGATATAAAGATGCCTACAGGTGTTACTCTATTAACTCACGGTGAAGAGACAGTGGTTTCTATCGCTCAGATGGTAGAAGAGAAAGAAGAAGCTCCTACAGCAGTGGATATGTCAGCGATAGAAGTAGAGAAGAAAGGTAAAGAAGCTAAAGAAGGTGAAGCTGGCGCAGAAGGAGAGACAGCAGATGCTGGAAAGGCCGATTCAAAAGACGCAAAGAAAGAGAAGAAATAAAAATATTAAAAACAAAATACCCGCGATTTATAAAGCGGGTATTTTGTTTTTACTGAAGAGGAAAGTTTTTTCCTAAAATGCTATAATACTACTCGTGATGGTAAATAAAAGAACTTTTTATTTGGCAATTTTTACCTTCTTAATCGTATCGGGCAGTTTTTTTGTACCTAATTTTAAATTAAATACAAGCTCTTTATCTATTTCTTTTTCCTTATCTACTAATTATATATATGCCGAGACGGTGGATGAGAGGGAAGCACGCCTAAGGGCAGAATTAGCACAGACGGAGAAGGAAATTAAGGCAAACGAGGCTATACTAAGCACTACTAAACAGCAGTCTGCATCTCTAGCTAGAGATATTACTATTTTAAACGCTCAAATAAAGCTCGCTCAGTTAAATATTAAGGCAAAGAATATTGCAATCGAACAGCTGGGCAAGGATATTACAGCGAAGACTAAACATATTGGTACTCTAGAAGATCGTCTAGAAAGGGGAAAGGATTCTGTAGCTCAAATAATGCGAAAGTCGTATCAGCTCGGAAGCTATTCTCTAGCAGAAATAATGCTTGAGGATGATAGTATCGCTGAATTTTTTGCAAATTTAGATGAGTATGAACAGGTGCAAAAATCCATGTATGACCTCTTTGCCGATATTCGTGATACTAAGGATACAGTAGAAGTGGAACGTACTGATTTGGGAAAAAAGAAAAATAAAGAAACGGATGCGCGCGTGGTCATAGAAGAACAAAAGAAAATCGTCGAGAAAAAGGGAAAAGAGAAAGCTGTTCTACTCGCTGATACTAAAGGTCAGGAGGCTGCTTACGAAACATTGCTCGCAGTTAAGAGAAAAAAAGCTGGAGAAATCCGTGCGGCACTATTCTCACTACGTGATACTGACGCTATCCCTTTTGCAAAGGCTTTCGAATATGCTACTTTAGTTTCTCAAAAGACTGGTGTACGACCAGCATATATACTGGCTATATTAACCCAAGAATCCGCTCTCGGTAAAAATGTGGGTTCATGCTATTTATCAGATCCTACGACTGGTGCTGGAATATCAGCTAAGAGTGGTACCACTTTTGCTAACGTTATGGCACCAGGCGGAACATATTCAAAGAGAAATGATGTGGCGTATTTCGTCAATATTACAAAAGAACTAGGCAAAGATCCTTATAAGACTTTAGTGTCTTGCCCTATCCCTAGTGCTGGTGGCTGGGGTGGTGCTATGGGTCCTGCACAGTTTATTCCTTCCACTTGGATGATGTTCAGAGATAAAGTGGCAAAAGCTCTCGGTGTGAATTCTGCAGATCCATGGAGACCAGCTGATGCATTCATGGCATCGGGAATTTATCTTAGTGAGCTAGGAGCTGGTACTGGTGGATATACTGCTGAATGGAATGCTGCTTGTCGATATTATTCAGGGCGCGCATGTAAAGTGGGTGATGTAAACAGCTCTTACGGAACACAAGTACTCCAGAAAGCATACAACATTCAGGAGAATATGATTAATCTCATACAAGGTGTCTAATTTTTAAAGGGTATTTTAAAAAAGTTGCGTAATTAAAGCTTTTCTGCTAAAGTTTAGTCTATGAAAAAAGATATACACCCAAAGGAATATAGACCTGTGATTTTCCATGATAATTCAAATGGAGCTAAATTTCTAATTTCTTCTACTATAAAGACTAAAGAGACGGCTAAGTGGGAAGATGGTAAGGAATACCCTGTGGCTTTCATCGAAATCTCAAGTGCTTCACACCCTTTCTATACTGGTAACGAGAAGGTTATGGATGCGGCTGGACGTGTAGAAAAGTTCAAAACTCGCGCTTCTAAACAAACTGGAAGTAAGACACAAAGTAAAATTGTGAGTAAAAAATAGCTCGCAGAAAAATATTTAGTGGATCTATCACTTTTTAAACAAAATCATAAGACCACTTTCCTCGCGGAAATGTACGAGAAGCTTCTTAAAGACGAAGCGGAGGTTTTAGCAATGCTCAGCGACCCTGCTTTAAAGGAAATGGCTGAGGAAGATTTAAAATCCATTAAAGAGCAAAAGGAAGGCCTCGAAAAACAAATGAATGAGATTCTTGATTCTGAAAAAGAAGAAATAGAATTCCCAGCAGAAATGATTCTCGAAGTTCGTGCTGGAGCTGGAGGAGAGGAGGCTGCACTCTTTGCAGAAGAGCTTTTAATGATGTATAAAAAATATGCGGAATCTATCGGCTGGAATGTAAAGATTATTGAAGAATCGAAAAGTCCTCTAGGGGGGTATAAAGAAGTGTCTTTGCAAATTAAAGGAAAAGATTCGTACAAGAAGCTTCGTTATGAGACGGGAGTTCACAGAATTCAGCGCGTACCTGAGACAGAGAAAATGGGTCGCGTGCATACTTCTACTGTATCCGTATCCATTTTACCTATTAGAAAGAAGACTAGTATAGAAATAAAGCCTACAGATTTGCATATTGAATTCTCACGTTCAGGTGGAAAGGGAGGGCAGAATGTGAATAAAGTGGAAAGTGCTGTGCGTATCGTGCATATTCCTACAAATATAGACGTTCGTTCTACAGCTGAACGCAGTCAGGCAGCAAATAAAGAAAGAGCAATGACTATTCTCACAGCTAAATTAGAAGTCTTAAAAGAAGAAGAAGAAGCAAAGAAATGGAGTAGTGAGAAGAAGAGTCAGATAGGAACAGGAGATAGATCTGAAAAGATTCGTACATACAATATTTTACAAGACAGAATTACAGATCACCGCATTAAACAAACTTGGCATAATATAGAAATTATTTTTGCTGGAAAAATCCAGCCGATATTAGATGCGTTAGAGGAGTATGAGAAGACGGGAATTGCGGGAAATGATCCTGATTTTGTCGCTGATTAAAAATCTTTTTTATAAAAAAGTGCAAAAATATTATTTGCACAAAAATTTGTGCTATACTTTAGGTATGGAAAATTTAATTAAGGCCGATATTTTTTTCTTCATCACCGCTATTGCGGTCGTAGTGGTAACTATACTTTTAGTGATTTCTTTTTATTACATTCTAAAGATTTTGAAAAACACTAAAGATGTTACTGATCAAGTAAAGCATGGAAGCGATATTTTGTCTGGAGATTTAAGTGATTTGAGACAGAATATTAAAGCTGAAGGTGTTAAGCTAAAGTTTTTTACTAAATTTTTTAATTCTATTAAGAAATTGGGGGTGAATAATAAGAAAGGTAAAAATTAATAATTAATAATTTAAAATGGTAATAAAGAAAAATACAATGAAAACATCAAAAAAAGTAGAAATAGCTACAGTGGCTACGGCTGCCACAGCTTTAGTGGGCGCAGGTTTATATTTCTTCTTAGGTAGTAAGGAGGCTAAGAAGCATAGAAAAGATGTGACTACTTGGATGAAAAAGGCTGAGAAGGAAGTAGCTTCTAAGGTTAAGAAATTAAAGAAGGAAACATTTAACGAAGCTAATTACAAGAAAATAGTAGCAGAAGTTTCTAAGAAGTATAAAGGTCTACAAAAATTGGAGGAGAGTGAAGTAAAGCAATTTGCTACAGTTCTCGGAAAGGCATGGAAGACTTTAAAGCAGAATGCTGTAAAGAAATAAAGATGGGGAAGAGAAAGGTTAGGGAGAATTTGAAAATAAATTAAAGAGTAAAGAAATACCGCACGGGATCCGAAGATTGCACGTGCGGTGTTTTTGATTTTGCGAGGGCTTTGACTTAACAGCCTCGCGCCTTCTGCTGATCATGCTTTGATCCATATCTTGAGTCTACCCACTTTTTAGCGAACCAGAAGATGGTTTCCTTGATGCCGACAAGTATCCATCCAGTTATGTATCCGAGCCCGCATCCAAAGACAAAAATCATGACGGGCAGACCTACTCCGACAATCCATCTCGTCACGGCAATGGAGCCGTCCTCCGTTGCGAACTCACCACCACCCATCGGATATTGATGGATACAGATGATGTCGCCCAGGATCCATCCTAGAGCGAAAATCCCTGTCAGGATACCGAGGATTTTTGCGAACGTATCATTTTTCATAGCATCTTAAACTGTCGAGCTTAGAAACACCCCTTGCCTGTGGTTTGGTTTTAGCAAGTTAATTGAGTATTTCAATCCTCTAGTATTATAGCACCAACAATACATATCTGTCAAGTTTGACTAGGTACCGAACATTCGGTATACTTGTCGTTATCACTAGGAAAGAGCACTTCTTGATGTTTTGTCTTCAAGCGGTGCTTTTTCATTTATAGCTTCAGTTTTTCAACTTTACCTCTGAAATTACTTACGAAATCTATTTTATCTTGAGCTTCGATTTTTAATAATGCGGAACATTTATTTATATTAGGACTTAAAACGATACCTAATTTCTTTTTCTTTCTTAAATATCGGACGGTGGTATCGAAATCTCCATCACTTGTGACGATAACAGCATTCTCATATTCGGAATAATACCTCATTACATTTAATGCTAGGTCGGCATCCACATTTCCTTGTTTAATACCATGTTCTTTGTGTAAAACTGGTTTGAATTTTAATAAAAATCCTGATTCCTGTAATTCGGTGTATAAATCTTGATTTTCAGAGATATAGCCAATAAAAATATAAGCCTTTTCGACTTTATACTTTTCTTTTAAATAAACTCTGAATTTACGATAGTCTAATTCCCAATTTTGCTCTTTAATACTCTGATATAAATTTTGACCATCAATAAACGCATAGTTTGGCTTTATTTTTTCTATTTTGGTAGGCATTATTTCGGTTAATTATATACTCTGTATAAAAAATTTGCAAAATAATAGTATTTCTGCTAGACTGGGAACACCTTATAAACACAGTAAATTATGTCAAATCCCATTATAGATAGCATGTTTAAGGCCGGTGCGCACTTCGGTACTGCAAAAAGCAGAAGACACCCTACCGCTAGTCCGTATATTTTCGGCAGAAAGAATAACGTAGAGATCTTCGATCTTGAGAAGACTGTTTTGCTCTTAGAAAAAGCTAAAGCTTTTATATCTTCTGTAGCAAAAGAGAATAAACAGATCATATTAGTCGGCGGAAAGAGTGAATCTAGAGAAGCTATCAGAAATGCTGGTATGTCTTTAGCATTGCCTTACGTAGACGGAAGATGGATCGGAGGAACTTTCACTAATTTCGGAGAAATCAGAAAACGTATTGAGAAATTCCAGAAGCTTATAGAAGATAGAGAAAAAGGAGCTCTAGGTAAATACACAAAGCGTGAAAGACTTATGATAGATAGAGAAATCGCTAACTTCGAGAAGAACTTCGCTGGTATAGTTACCATGAAAGAATTACCAAAGGCTATGTTCGTCATAGACCCTAGAAAGGAGAAGAACGCTATTAAAGAAGCAAAAGACATGAATATTCCTATTATTACTCTAGCAGGAGCGGACTGTAATCTTAAAGACGCCCTATATCCTATAGTCGGAAACGATGCATCTAAATCTAGTATCGAATTTTTCGTCAGTGAATTCATAAAGGCTTGGAACGCTGGAAAGATCTAAATCTGTCTATTAAGTAGTGTTTTATTAGTGTTATTTAATTTTTAAAATATTATTATGGTCACTACAGAGCAAATTAAGGATTTAAGAGACAGAACAGGTGTGTCTGTTATGCAATGCAAAAAAGCTTTAGAAGAATCAGGAGGTGATATTGAGAAAGCTCTTATTATTCTAAGAAAAAAGAGTAGCGAAGTAGCTCTTAAGAAAGGCGACAGAACATTTAAAGCTGGCGCTATTCAGTCATATATTCACAGCACAGGAAATGTCGGTGTTATGGTAGAACTTCTATGTGAGACTGATTTCGTATCAAATAACGAAGAGTTTAAGACTCTAGCTCGTGATATTGCAATGCACATCGCCGCTACGAATCCTAAATTTGCTCGAAAGGAAGATATTGATGAAGTGTCAAAGACAAAGGCTGCTGAAGTATTTGAAGCAGAAGTTAAAGATAAGCCTGAAAATGTCCGCGCAAAGATCCTAGAAGGAAAGCTTGATACTTATTTCTCAGAACTAGTACTCTTAGATCAGCCATTCGTTAAGAATCCAGAAATCACAGTACAGGGTTTAATAGACAATGCCATGCTTAAATTCGGTGAGAAGATAGAAGTATCCAGATTCGTGAGATTCATGGTGCTAAACTAATTTAGTTTCTAAAAAATGTATATGTCATTCTTCTTTTGGACATTTATGATCGGCTTATTAGGAATCATTTTTATGATTTCTTTTAAGTACCGAGAAATAAGTTCTGGGAAGGCAATGATTCTCTCTGGTATTACGAATAATACGAATCATATAGCACACGAATGGAAAGATAAGTTGGTGTCATTTTTGAAAGCTATAAATAAGAGAAATACTTTTAATTTCGTGGTTACTGTCGTACATTTTTTCTCAGTTCTCTGGATGAGGGCTATAAATTATCTTAAAAGTCTAGTTCTTAAGCATAGACATTCTAGAAGAATCATAGAGGCCGTAAAAGGCCGCTATGATTTAGCAGAGAAGAGAGAGGCTTCACCTTTCTTTAAGAAGATTGAACAAGATCGAGATCTGTAGTATATTGTATGGCGTGCTTTTAATATATAGTGTTTTGTAGTATATTAAACACTGTACTTTTGTGGAGTTTAAATAATAGTTTGCCACCCTAGCTCAGATGGTAGAGCATCCGCTTTGTAAGCGGAATCGCGTCAGTTCGATTCTGACGGGTGGCTCCGATTTGGTAAGTAAAAATGTGTACCTATGTTTATATTAGATATGGTATACTTGTGTCATGAATAAAAAAATCTCTATCAGAAGATGTGTTAGGTGCGACAAAATATTGACGACAAGATTTAAAATAAAATTTTGTTCCAATAAATGTCAGGCCACAGGAAAATATTTGGATTCTTTGAAAGAATGGAGAGATGGTACAAAAAACGGAAGTGTCGGAATAGGGTCGAGAATCATTTCATCGACTATTCGTCGTTACTTGTTTGAAAAATATAGAGGCAAATGCGCGATGTGTGGCTGGAGCAAAGTGAATAAAGTTTCAGGTAGAATCCCTCTCGAAGTAGATCATATAGATGGAAATGCTGAGAATAATAAAGAAAATAATTTAAGGCTCATATGTCCGAACTGTCATGCTCTAACTCCACACTTTAGAAATTTGAATAAAGGAAACGGTAGGACTTGGAGGAAGGAAAAAATCGGAAAAATCGTAAAGAAAGAAAAAGAAAACCAGATCAAATATTAAATCTAAATATTGTTTCGGGGGGGGGTCATCGTTTTGCGGACAGGTTTTTCTTGATGCGTTTATTTTTTAACAGTAGATGTACCAGCCGTACTCGTAGCAGTAGACGTCGCATTTAGCTCAACATTTAGCTCAGGATGATTCTTCAAAATAATCTCCTCAAGTGTTGATAAACTCTGAAATCCAGAATAAGTTTTGTCGTCTAGGATAATAGCAGGGAAATTATGTTCGATCTTATAAATAGAAATCAGAGTCTGAATAGCGGATAGATCTAAGTTATTATCGAAAGAATAAACTCTAATGCTAGGGTATTTCTCTCTTAATGCAGTTAGTACGTAACCCTCTTTAGTACAGTCTGTACAGTTACCTTCATTTGTATAAAAATAGATGATAGAGATGGGTTTCTTTTTACACTTTTCAGCCATCTTATTCATAAGTAAGAAGTCTTTAATCTGTAATAAAGAATAATATTTTTTCAGATCAATAACTTCAGCATCGTCTATTCCAGATTTTGCCTCTGTATAGGAAAGTCTATCAGCGAGGTTTCCTAATTCTTTAGAAAAAATATCCGTACCTATATTCTTACAAGAAGTCTCTGCGAGTAGGGAGAACTGTGTCTCCGAAGATAGAATATCTATGGAAATCTTATTTTCTATTTGTCTGATTTGTTCTATTTTCTTATTTCCAAAATATTGGCTGATATAAAAAGCAGTTGAGAAAATTACCACTGTGATAATAAAAGTATAAAAATACTTTGGCCAGTCGGTGGCTTGTCTAATTCTCTTATTTATTTGATTTATCTCCATAATGTTTTCTTTGATAACACTGTATTATAAACTGCTTTAAAAAGCCAGATAGGGGCTATAAAAGGATATACAATTAGAAAATACACAAGGTCAAGCTTAATTTTTACTTTATCATCGGCAATCTTTTGAGAGATTAATATAATATAAATTGATAATATTCCAGCCATTAAAGCTAGTATTGATATGGTCTCTGTATTTAAGTAGAAAGGATCGAAATTCCATTTACTGAGATCGAATTTAAAACCAACAACCTGAATCTCCAATATTTTATCTGAGATCTTCCCAATCATTTCTACTATAAATACTGTAACTAAATAGATGGCAGATATAATGGAAAAAATCGCTGTGGGCAATAGGAAGAAAGACATATTGCCGTACTCTTTCTTAAAGAACATAAAACGGTAATCAATAGCATTTTTAATAAAGCCGTAAGTCCAACGAAGTCTTTGTTTATAAAGCTTTTTTAAGCTATTTGGCGCTACTGTATATACGAATGATTTGTGTGAGTTATCAATCTTGTAATGTGATGCCTGCATACGCATTGCCATTTCGAAATCTTCTGTAAGATGCGCATGTTTGTAATATCCTAGAGTTTCGAAAACCTCTCTTCTGAATATTGAGAAAGGTCCGGGGGTTACATAAAGAGCGTCCAGTAAAGAGAGAACTTTTCTCTTAAAGACTCCAAGATTGTATTCTACATTCTGAATTTTTTGAATAATATTTTTCGGTTCATGAATCTTTATAGCAGGAACCACTGCCATAGTATTCTTATCTTTATTGAAAAAGTATACAATTCTTTTTAATGCATATTTATCTACGAATGAATCAGCATCGAGACAGCCAATGAGCTCAGATCTAGAATTCTTAATACCAAAATTCAATACTGTGTGCTTACCACCGTTTTCTTTTTTAAAGATTTTTATTTGAGGATTATTTGAGAATTTCTTAGCAACTTCATATGTTCCATCTGTACTTCCGTCGTCGACTATAAAGATTTCTATTTTGTCTTTAGGATAGTCTAAATTTAAAAGGGAATTAACAGTCTTTTCTAGAGTTTTCTCTTCATTAAAACAAGGCACCATAATGGTGGTGGTTGGAAAATAGTTTAATTCTTCGGAATCAGCCTTCTCGCCGATACTTTTCCTCTTCTCAATATATGTTATGAGTAAAAATATCTCGAAATATAAAGACAGAAATGAGAAAACGTATACGATTATATTAGAAATATTCTGCATTATTTGATACTAATTCTAACACGAAAGTGCAGTATTCGCCATATTATTTTATCTTTTATGTTATAATTTCAGTTAAGTCAATAATTATGAAAAATAACTTACATTTGCTTTTAAGAGCTTTGTTTATAATAATAATTTCTATATACGTATTATGGTTTGGTCATGATCCTCTCGGTCATTATTTTTTGAGTTCATTGAATTTAATCTTCCACGAAGCGGGACATATGCTATTTGGTTTGTATGGAGAGACTATTCATATATTAGGTGGTTCACTTATGCAGGTATTAATTCCTGTCGTTTTTGCTCTCTACTTTTTAAATAGACATGAACTATACGGTCTATCTGTGATGATGATTTGGCTTGGCTCAAACCTTTTTGGAATTAGTATTTATGTTCGTGATGCTGTCAGTATGTCTTTAGAATTACTTGGTGGCGATGGAGTTACCCATGACTGGAATTATCTCCTAACAAATTGGAATTTACTAGAATATCATAATCAAATCGCTGGCGCTTTTTACACCTTAGGAATCATATCTGTCATTGCCGGTGCGGTGCTCGGAATATATTCTGCTATAAATTATCGTAAACCTATATGAGAGTCACTCACGTAAAAATAATGAAAATAAAATGATTTTAAATGTGATGTAATCTATGATAGAATAAAATTAAATTAATAAAATAGAAATAAACTAATCTCATAATTAAAATATAAATAACATTAAAACATCACCATGCCCACCCCCGAATCCCCATTCATCATACCCAAAGAAGAATTTGAAAAAGGTCTCGCAAACGGAGATTACGTAGTATTAACTCCCGAAGAAGAAGCCAAACTC
>JAUSHF010000007.1 GCA_030648705.1 bacterium | reverse complement strand
ATAACATGGTCAGTATCATTCGGCACATCTATACCCCAAGGCATTTTACTTTTCAATCTAGAAATACTAAAGTCTTCCAAACCACGAGAGACGAAAGATTTGATCTCATTTAATCTAGAACTAGGAATTACAAAATTTGGATGAGAATTATATAAATCTAATAATTTAGCACCGAAAGCACTGAATTTAAAAAAGTAATTCTCTTCTTCTATTATCTCTATAGTATTCTTAGGGTGTAAGGGACACTTACCATCTACTAATTCTGAATCTGTTTTTTCTAATTCACAGCCGACACAGTATTTAGTCTTGTAATTCTTTTTATAAATATATCCGTTCTTATCACAAATTTTCCAGAATTCCTGAGCAGATTTAATATGACCTTCGTCAGTAGTTCTAATGAAATTTATTTCGGGCAAAATTCCGAGCAAATTAAGCATGTCCTTAAATTTAGAAGCATATTCGTCTACGTATTTTTGAACTTCTATTCCAGAATCTTTTGCCTTATTAAAAACTTTAATACCATGCTCATCTGTACCAGTATTAAAAAATACTTCATATCCAGCAAGCTTTTTATATCTAGCGATGGTATCCGCACGTACCATCTCCAAAGCAAAACCCACATGCGGATTAGAATTCACATAAGGCAAAGTGGTTGTTATATAAAAAGGTTTTTTCAAATTATTCATAGCCTGTCTGTTTTTTTATTCTATCTTCATCAGGTTTTTAAAACTGCTTCGTGACCTCTACTAAATCGATAGCAGACTTTCTCCTTTTTTCAATATCACTATAAAGTTCCATAATAACCGCTGCCACAGGCACAGATAGTAGTAGGCCTAAGAAACCGGCTAATTTTGCACCTATTACTAAAGCCAGTATCACAGCTATTGGAGATATTCCAACGATTTTCTTTACTACTAGAGGATAGAGGAGATGATTTTCGAATTGGTGAATTAGCACGTATAAGCCTGTTACTAGGAGCATTCCACTAGCACCACCGTCTACTGCTCCGACAAGTATTGCTGGTATAGCAGAGAGTATGGGGCCAAAGACGGGTATGATTTCGAATAATGCCGCTACGGTAGCGAGTAGTAAAGCATGCTGAATACCCAGTACTGACAAACCGAGGTAAACCATTATTCCCACTAGCAAACCAAGGAGTAGCTGACCTTGCATCCAGAAAGCGATTTTCTTCTGAGATCTTTGCCACAAATCTACTACATAATTTCTAGCTTTTGAAGGAGTGATAACTCTAAGGAAACTCCCCACCCCATCTTCCTGTACTGCTAGATAAAAAGATAGAACTATAATTAGTATAAATGAAAGCGCGCCTCCGAATATTACGCCTGCTGTTTTTAAGAATCCTTCACCTGTCCCAGCCACCACTTTTTTTATCTCAGAGGTTAAATCTTTAATGGAAAAATTAGAAGATATTCCCTGTATAGTACTGCTATCTTTAAGTACAGTGTTTTCTTTGATAGGATTCCAGAGATCATTCACAGTCATATTCTGTGGAAGTTTATCGAGATATGACGAAGCTTCATCTAAGACGTGAGGAATGAAAAATATTAAAAGACCGAATATAGACAATACGATTAGAATATAGGTCAAAATCGCAGCTGGAACTCTGGTGACTTTAAATCTTTTAAACCAAAGAATCGCAGGCTCTACAGAAGACGCTACCACTATAGCCGCGATTAACACGAGTACTACGTCTTTAATTATGAAAGCAGTATAAATAAGAATACCGATAATAATAGATTTTATTATCGTTCCTGCGGATATAGAAACATGAAATGTTTTCTCTGGGGCTTCCATATTTACTATTATGATAACACTTTATTGATAAAATACAAAAAATAATAAGGAAGTATCTTCACTTATAGTTTTAAAGCCTTAATCATCTCTTCTACGCTAGAATAAGTCTTTGTCTTTCCTTCCTTATATTCTTTTTCACCTTCTGCAATAGCCTCTCTCAAATATGCTGACGGTTTATATAATACTGACTGAGCCCTAGATTTCGTAGATTTATTTGTTTTTATAATTAAAGATTTCTTCGTCTTCATATCTAGGGCGTTATGTATTTATGGTATTACAGTCACCCGTGTACAATCTGTTGTGACATTTTTTCCATCAGAAGTAACAGTAACAGACGCATTCTTTTGGCCTACAGTGTTATAAGCTACTCTTAAATAACCACCAGTAGGATTTGTAATAGCTGTGCCATTATAACTAGTATTGGAGATCAGGAAGGAGGGTCCATTGCTTCTTAATACCTTGTTAACAACTCCATCAGTCTCATCACCAACTTTCCATGAAAGAGTATTAGCACCATTTCCTCCACTGACAACAGCAGTCCAATTTCCATAGGCTGTGTATCCGACTCTTGCGCGACTTGCGACATTTATATCAAGCCCAGCCGTCGTGTGCGTGCAGGACACCACCGACAACGGCTTTCTCACAACAATCGTTCCAACCTGATATCTAGTTTGATTATCAACCGTAACTCCAGAACCTCGTGTGAGTGGAAGACGAGTATTGCCATTGTATAATCCCACCATTATCTTATATGTTCCAGCCGGAGCATCTATTGGAATATTTATTGTTTGTTTGACAGAAACTGTGCCCGACCAATTTGACGTGCTTGGTGAAGGAGTGATTGAACTACTAAACTTTGTTACCCCTTTGGAATCGACAAAATGAATAAATATTGTTTGATCTCCAACTGTAGGTTTAGTTAGAAAATTTAATGTGTAGACCATATTCGTACCTGTATAGATTGAAGCAGGTCCAGATCCTTTATATATATTTCTAGTTAAAGGCACAATGGTTCCAGAAATCATTGTTAAATCTGTTAATCCTGTCACTGGAGTGGACACATTTTCCAATCCTTTCAAAGTTAGACCAGAATAATATCTAGCGGTGGCTGTCGTGTTGCCGGCACAATATGTTGTCCAATCATTGGCTCTCAGTAAACAGCGAGCTTGATTACTGGCAGAGTTAGCATATGTGTCATTTGATGTCTGATTGCTATATTGGGGATACAATGAACAGCTTCCAACGGAAACTTCACAACGAGTGACAGCAGGCGCTACTACAACCGTAACTGAAACTGGAATGCTTGTTCCGCCTGAGCCAGTACAAGTGAGTTTGTATATTTTATTGCCAACAGTAGTTGGGGTAACAGATAATGTTCCAGAAATTGCTTTGTTGTTCCCTGCCCATGCTCCGCTTCCAGCAATAGTTATAGTTCCAGCGCATGCAGTAGCATTTGTGGAAGACCATGAGAGAGTTATGGGATTACCTAATGATATATTAGAAAGATTAGTTGTGAGGGTGACGGTGGGTCTTGGTAATACAGGTGGTGGTAGAGTAGCATTTCCATTTGCGACAACAATAGTATATGGGGTGTCATTCCATGGGCTGTTAAACGCGCCTACAGATATTTTGTATGTTCCATTCGGAATGGTAGTGGGTACGGTAAACTCTAATGTCTTTCCATCACTGCTTGGAATGTCATTGATTTCATAAGAATTATCTAGGGGTGTTTCAGGCGGTGTGACGATTGTTGTTACTGTTGCAAGAATAGTGCTTGCAGGCGTGGTAATGGTTGATGCTGGAACATTACAATTACCTGTATTGGAGAGCGTGCCACCAGAGGGACAGCTGTGCACAGGGGTAGCGTTATACCAAGTCGCTGTATATGTACCTGAGCATTGTGGTATACCAGAAAAAATATCACGAAGACCAGGAGCCCCCCCACCACTGCAATACCAGCCCGTGATAAGCGCTGGGTAGGTACTTGCTGGAACATCTGTAGTATATGATGCTCTATAACAAGTGTGATCTGCTCTTAAGGTGTAATTAGCCGGGCAACTATATATGAGAGTGTCTGCATAAGCTATTGGCAAAACAAATATCTTTTTAAACAAATCAGCAAAAGAAAAATTTGATTTGGAAGGAATAAATGAGCTAGGACTATTAGGGGTAACTGGTGTGAATCTGATAGAGTTTCCTGTTGGGGTTAAGTCTGAACTAGAGACATTAAAAGTATTCGCCGAGTTTCCCCTGTTGATTGAATTTATAGTTGGTGCAGGGGCAGAAGGTGGAGCGATGGTGACAGTTATAGGGGCACTATAATCACTATTCTTTCTATTTACCATTAAATTGTAATTACCTGGAATGGTCACCGAGAGAATATTAGGAAAATTTGGGAAAGTAAAGCTAATTTCTCCTTGATTGGAAGGTAAGTCATATAATTCATAATATATTTCTGGATCTATAGGATTAACAATAGTTACAACATTTCCAGTTGAATCAAAACCAGAGCCGATAATTTTTAAACTCTTTCCTGGGACAATTTGAGCACCTAGAGTACCATCCGACTTAATGCTAAAGACGACTGGAGCTGTTCCTACTACGACACCTGTATCTGGGACACTCGCTAGCGAACCGTAATTACCATTACTATTAGAGATGAGCGTTTCTTTTATAAATAGTTCTAATTGCTCTAAATGTGTTCTATTATTTCCAAAATTTTCACGACCAAACGGATCATGAGTGCGATAATTAAAACCTAAAATTCCAAATGGCTTACCATCTGTCCATTTTATACTATTAGAATCATTCGCAATACTTAAACCATTTATATCAGTGCAAACTGCTTGATTAATATTACAAATAGATGATGCCCAATTAAAAACCGGCAGTTTACGAAAAGCAGTTGCATAAGGCGGATCAATGTATATACCTAATACACCTCTACCGCGAAATTCTTTTTGCACATTGTAGGCTATAGCAGATCCTAGCGAATGTCCTAAAACTAATACTCTATTCCCTTTATTAAGTTGCTCGTTAATTTTTTCCTTGAGCGTTTTTATAATTTTAATTCCACTTTTTATACCATAAGGAATTCTAACAGAACCAGGAATGATATCGTCTATAAAACTGAATATTTTGTTATTTTGCCCTGTAAAGCCACCACTAACGGTTATAATCTTGGTATCTACAAAAATATATTTATCTTCAGAGGCAGTTGTCTTACAACTTGATTGGGATTGATAAAAGTTATCCTGATTCTGTTTTTTAAGGTCAACATAAAAAGAATACTTGAGCAGAAGATTAGGGTCATTCACTTTTAAACTGTCTATGAAATCCGATGCCTTCGACAAGAAATTACTAATACTCGAATTGGAGTTATCACTATTTCTTCTCATTAATATAATATTAGTCAACCCATTTCCCGCAATCTTCGCGCAATTAGTCGCAGTGACATTCATATCTGAAACATATAAAGGATTATTTGCACTATACGTACTACCAAGACGGATTCTAAATTTGTCAGTCGAAGCAATGCTGTTTATTATAGCGTCCTCATTTTGTATTCTAGTCGCTCCATTTCCACCGATATCAGAAATACCATGATAAACCTTATATGCTAGGATTGCATAATCTAATGATGGATCATCTAAGAGAAGAAGCAGTGGACCAATTGAATCTATTAAAGCACTTGGAGTCACAAATTTATATGTGATCTTGTCATTGTACTGTGGAAAATATGTTACCGCACAATCAAAGGAAGATGCCGAAAAAACCATATTCTGCAATATAGATGGCGGATTTTGATTCGGAATAGTTATCGATTTTCCACCACCTAAATCTATTGTGGTTGTTTGTGAATTTCCATTTGGATAATACTGGCTAGTGGCGCTATAAGCATAACAATCGGATAGTGCAGGCGGAGGAGCAATTTGAACTGATGCAGGTTTCAAGGATGATGGAGTTTGAGGAGGAGTAGGACTTGGACTTGGTGTGCTAGACGGACTTGAGCTGTATGTTGGTGTAGCTGTTGGAGACAGGGTTGGGCTTGGGGCAATAGTCTGAGTAGGAGTTATGGTGGGACTTGGTGAGGATGAAGGAGATGGAGAGAAAGAAGGTGAAGGTGATGCTGAAGCTAGAAATACAGATGCTGATTGACTATTTTCTAATCTTTCATTATTCCATATTATTGTAGATATAACTATGAAAAATATACTAGAAAATATTGATATCCATATAGCAACCACCTTTTTAGATAAATTCATTTATAATTATTTTATATTTATAATTTTATTCTTTCATAAATAATAATACCTCATAAACAAAAAAACCACCATATTGCCAACATGGACGCCGGAAACTACTATCATAGCACAAACCTAAATATCGTATCTGTCAATATACCGTCCATTATCGGTATATGATATTATCATATTATATTATCATACATTTAATAATCTAAGCTATAAAAACATGACCACAATATCAGTTCCCTTACCACCAAATATGGTGGAATATATAGAAAACGAAGTTAGAGTTGGAAACTATGCCAATAAGGCTCAGCTTATAAGAAAAGCTTTAGATAAGTTTCGAGAAGACGAAGCTGTCGAAGCTGTACTTCGATCAGAGCAAGAAGCCAAGGAGGGAAAAGTTTTCTATGGTGATTTGGACGAGTTAGCAAAGAAATTCCGAAATGCTTAAGATAAATTACACTCCGTTTTTTATTAGAGCCTATGATAAGCTAGATAAAAATTTAAAGACTGAGATTAAAGAAAAAATAGAATTATTAAAAAACATCAATAATCACCAAACGCTCAAAGTCCACAAATTACATGGTAGATTAGCAAAAAAATATAGTTTCTATATTAACTACAAAGTAAGAATCGTATTTGAGTACATAGATAAAAACAACGTATTATTGCATGCCTTAGGTGACCACGATATATATAAATAACTAGCAGGATTAATTTAAGAGCTTAGGCTAAATACTTGAGAATATATTCTCTAAGCTTGGCTATCTCTACCCTCTCCTGCTTACCCGTATCACGGAAACGCACTGTAACACCTGCGTCTTTTTCTACAGTTTCAAAATCTATAGTGACACATAGAGGTGTGCCGACTTCATCTTGTCTACGATATCTCTTACCAATATTTCCGTTATCATCAAAGGCAATTCCGCCAGCTAATTCGGTACTGAGTTCCTTGCGAAGAGACTGATAAATTTCTTTTGCTTTCTCTACTAACTGAGGCTTATTTTTAAGTAAAGGAAACACTGCTACTTTAATAGGCGCTACTTTAGGGGCGAATTTCATATACACTCTCTTCTCGCCACCGATCTCATCTTCGATATATGCATCAGACAAAACTGCGAGTACGGATCTGTCGAGACCAAATGATGGCTCTATACAATGTGGAATATATCTCTCTTTCTTCTCTTCATCATAATATGAAAGATCTGAACCAGAAGCTGTCGAATGTGCTTTAAGGTCAAAGTCTGTTCTGTATGCTAAACCGTAAAGTTCTTTCTTCTCACCAAATGGGAAATCAAATTCAAAGTCTATAGTTCTTTTAGAATAATGAGCAAGTTCGTCAGCAAGTATTTCATGTTCATAAACTTTACTTTGCGTAAGACCAATATCTTTAGTATATTCACGAACCTGTTCTTTAAAATGTTCAAAAGACTTTTCCCATTCCGTAGGTTTAACAAAGTATTCTATTTCCATTTGTTCAAGTTCACGACAGCGGAAAGTGAAGTCGCGAGGAGCAATCTCATTTCTAAAAGCTTTACCGATCTGAGCCATACCGAAAGGAAGTTCGGGATGAAAGCTGTCTAAAATATTTTTAAAATTCACAAACATCCCCTGTGCTGTCTCAGGTCTTAAATATGATACGGAGGTGTCATCTTCCATAGCTCCGACATGAGTCTTAAACATCATATTAAACTGACGTTCTGGACCGAGCTCACCGCTACATTCTGGACAAACTTTTTTACAATCTTTTCCACCTTTTCCACCATCACCATCCTTGCCGACCTCTATGTGATCTGCACGAAAACGTCTCTTACACTTCTTACACTCTACGAGTGGATCAGAGAAACCACCAACATGACCTGATGCTTTCCAGACCTTTTGATTCATAAGTATCGCCGCATCAATACCATACATATCTTCTCTGTCAAGAACGAAGCGCTTCCACCAAAGATTTTTAATATTATTTTTCAAAGCCACACCGAGATGTCCGTAATCCCATGTTCCGGCGAGACCACCGTAGATTTCTGAACCCTGATATATGAATCCCCTTCTCTTACAAAGTGATACTAGCAAATCCATTTTTGTTTCCTTTTTTTCCATTTTATTATTTGAAATTTATTTTTTCTGTTTTTTTTATTTTCCACTTTTTCGGCTTGTCGTTTTTTACAAATTATCTTGCGACATTTTCATCACCATTTCTAAATGAAGGATCTGATGAGAAACGAGTATTTAATTCTGAATGACTAGCTTCTAAATTCGTGCCAGTGAAGTCATCTCTTCCTACTAGCACAGCATTATTTATTAAAGTAACAATATTTCCTGCTTGTGATAATGTCGGAATCAAAATAACTTTAAATGCTACCTGCTTTTTAAATGATCCTACTCCTGTATATGCAGGTAATTTACCGACATTCCAAGTGATTTTCTTCTCCACAGGATTATAAATCATGTCCTCGTCAACGGCCGTAGTCTCTTCTCCCCAGTCCATATATGCAGGCAGAATAGTTTCTACCACAGCATTTCCAATACTACTTGATGTAGTAGTTAAAGTCCAGATTACAGTATATGTAGTCTTCGTATCTACTTTAGGTGGAATAGGTCCAGTATTATCAAAAGGAGGTGACGACCTGACTATCTTTCCAGAAATAGACATTCTAGGTAAGACTTTAACAATCTTTTGTAAAGTAGATGTTATTTGTTCTGGAACATCGTTCTCTAAAACTCTATTGCCTTTCAAACTTAAATCTAGAGTGACTTCTGGATTCTTTGTAAGTTCACTAGAACCAATACCAATATCCATAGGCTCAAAATTAAATGAAACTTTTCCTTCTTCGCCGGGAGCGATAGAATCTAGAAAATTAGCAGTAGATCTATTCCACGTAATAGTCTTTTCAGACATACGATATAGTCCATCTGAAGTGTCGACATTTTCTTTGATAAAAGCATTGCCACCGAATTTTAATTTTATCTCGGCACTACTAATAGGAACGGTAAGATTATTTTTAAAATATAAATCTGCTTTAATAGTCTCACCCGGTTTAGCTGTATAATCACCACTAGAATCAGTGTTACCTATTACTAATCTAGCGCTGAGGAATGGCTTCTTTATTTGTACATCTTGAGAAATAGAGATAAAAGGCGTTCCAATGATTTTTTCATCTCCCACACTCTTTGAACCAATAGTAAATCTGAATACTCTACTCTCATCATCTTGGCCTGTAATCTTTCCATTTATTTTTATAACCTTCGTAGATTTAGGAGGCAAATCACCGAGAGACCAAATATTATTTCCAAAAGTAGGAGCAGTACTTCCGCTTGTAAATTTAAAGCCGAATGGATACACGACGTTTAATAATACGTTCTTTAGAACTTGATTTGAATTGGAAATAATTCTCGCTTCAAAAGAAACATCTTGGCCAGAAATAACTTCTTTATTTCCTGAAACTAAAATATTCACAGGTGAAGACTGTATGAAAAATTCATATGTTTTCTCTTTCGGAATTATAGCGTTCGATCCGGGTATACGATATTCTATTTTTACTTTGACTAACTTTTTACTATTTTCCTCGCCAAAGAATATTGCTCGAATATTATCCTGTGCTACGGAACCGGGCTCTATATCACCGAGAATTTTGTCGTATCTTCTGAGCTCGACAGCTGTATTATCTGCTTCTGCTGTACCTGTTGGAAATTCTATTTTTAAATCTACGACTTCTAATTTAATGGAATTTTTATTAAAGACTTGAACATTAAAAGAAGCTTGTTCACCACCCGCCACAGATACTGGACCTGCGATTAATATATCTACATTTTGTGCAGATACTGTATTACCACCATTAAGAAAAGAATATAGGGCATAGCCTCCAGCTATTAGAAAAAAGAGAACTGACGTGGCGAAAAATAATTTAAAGAAACTCACGGACTTTTTTTGATGTCCGAAGTCTTCTTCGGGATGTACGTCTAACTTCGACTTCTCTGTTTGTGACCAATTATTCTCTACGTCGAATTCTTCCTTATGAAAGAAACCTCTCTTATCTCTCATAATATTTGGAGTATCCCTAGAGTAGAGAGACTTCTTTAAATCTTCGATTTTATTTTGTTCTTTTGGATTAGATTCCATATACTCTATATTATATATTATAATTGGCTTTCTTTTAAGGCGTGATTTATATGTGAGAGAAGTGCTGATTTTTCTTTTACAGCTAAATCAGATAATTCTTCAGTAATTTCTTCATCATTTATATATTTGGAAATCGTATCGTCTTTTTTTATATATCCTAGATAATATAAAATGCGAATGAGAGTAATGCTTTCTATAGCGAGAATATTTTCTGTTTTTTGAGTGTTAAGAGCGAGGAAGCAGTAACTTAAAGCATTGAAAACAATTAAATGGTTTTCTTCGCCGGGGATTAGGCGGGCGACTAGCGAGATGATCCTGCCGTAGGCGGTACGTTTCTTTACGTTAGAAATAACTCCTTCATACAGTAGCTCCACCGTAGCGCTAGTCGCCCGCCACACCTCCTTCCCTCTAACTAACGACAAATTTATTTTCCTAAATTCCAAAAGATGCATTCCTAATTTCGAATCTTGTTTGCGAATCCCCTTCGCTGTTACATTTACCATCCCTAAATCTCTCGTATATATCTTGTAGAATTTATCTGCCTCACCGTGCTCAAATGAAGATACTAAGAATGCTGGAGTTGTGTAGATATTGTATGCCACATTTCTTAAACTTTTTCTAATGAAACTTTTATTTTCTTTTCTGCTATCTCTATTTCCAATCCTTTGTCTATTTCATTAAATTTTATTTCTTTGACGCCCGCAACTTTTTTTATCATTACTTCATAATCTGGAACCATGATAATTTTGTCTAAATACACTAATTCATTTTTTGAAATAGACAAAGACACTAAATCAGATGGTATGAGTCCCATTTTCTTTCTTTGTTCTTGTAAAGCACGTATCAGGTCGCGAATCATTCCCTCTTCGTTAAGTTCTTTAGAAATATTAGTGTCTAAATTCACTGCACCATTTTTAATTCCTTCTATTTGAATTACTTTTTTTACATTTAATTCGTCTTTTATGAGTTCGAGTAGTTCGGGAGAGAGGTCGGTGATATTGGCCGCGAGCGAAGCGAGCGGCTGTCGCACCTTTATATTCGCCTTTGACCTAGCTTCTAAACCGAGAGTTACAATATTTCTGACATTATGCATATCTTTTAAGATTTTCTCATCTTTTTCAGAAATTTTCTGACTTAAAGGCCAATTAGCTAAGTGCACACTATCTACTACATCCTTATCAGATAATCTTTGGTATAAAGATTCTGCAAAGAACGGCATAAATGGAGCCATCACCTTCGACAATTCTCTGAGTACATATTTAGTCGTGGCTAGAGCAAAACGCTTATCTTTTTCATCGTCTGATTTAAATCTGTCACGAGAACGGCGAAGATACCAGACTGATAGGTCTTCTATAAAAGGAGCTATTGGTCTCGAAGCTTTTCCTAATTCATACGACTCTAATCCTTTACTTACTGAATTTACTAATTCATTTAATTTAACGATTAACCATTCGTCTAATACATTTTTTGAATTTAAAGCTTCCTCGGCTATTACATTTCCTTCTGAATACATTTCGTAAAAAGAAATCACATTATCTAATCTATTTATATTTTTCTTCGAAACTTCATCCACTCCACTCTCAGTAAATCTAATATCCTCTGCATTCACAGCGGGAGAAGAAAGCATGTAGTATCTCACAGCATCCATACCGAATTTATTTATCACATCTACTGGATCTGGATAATTCCTCTTTGACTTAGACATTTTCTGTCCATCTTCTGCTAATAGCATTCCATTCACCAGTACATTTTTATATGGTGATTCACCAAACAGAGCCACACCGAGCACTATCATAGAGTAGAACCATCCACGTGTTTGATCTTGTCCTTCACCTATGAAGTCCGCTGGGAAATGAAAATCTTTGTTTTTAACTCCTTTATAATTAACTTCCCCATATGGCATTGCACCTGATTCAAACCAACAGTCGAACACCTCTGGAACTCTCTTCATTTTTCCACCACATTTACAATCCATCACCACTTCGTCTATAAACGGTCTGTGGAAATCTATTTCCCCATCTTCATTTCTAGGCTTAGATAACCATTTTACTTCATAATATTCTCCATTCTTAACATCTTCGAAATTAATATCATAGAAAGAAATTTTATCAGATATTGCACGCATTATTCTGACTGGTGCACCATGAGAAATAATTAGAATATTTTTGCCTTTATATTTTTCTTCTAAATCGTCTACCGTCTTTACAATTCTTTTTCTAACATCACAAATAGATTCAGAATCACCAATATTACAGCTTGCCCATTTATCTAGACTTCCAAAATGTTTATTGAATTCTTTCCAATCTTGACCATTATGCCCACCAGTTTGAATTTCTATCAATCTATCCTCCTTAATGATATTATTCTTATCGTATCCGATATTTTCAGCTACAATATTAGCCGTTTCCATCGTTCTAGGAAAAGGAGAAGAGATTATGAGATCTATTTTTTCTTTTGCTAATTTTTTAGAAATTTCTTCGATTTGCTTTTTCCCATTATCAGTTAAATGATCATCGTTTTTTATATCATCACTGACATTGAATGCCACATTGCTGTTTGATTCACCATGTCTCATTACTAAGTATTTATTCTTCTCAGGATTCGCTTTGATAATATCATCTAGTGAACTTATAACCTTCACCTTTTTACATTCTACACATTTCCATACAGGTAAAGGCGCGCCCCAGTATCTAGAGCGTGATATTGCCCAGTCGCGTGCTCCCTCTAGCCACTTTCCGAATCTTCCCTCACCTATTTCTTCTGGAACCCATTTGACTTTGGAATTTGCTTTAACTAATTTATCTTTAAATTTTGAAACCTCTACAAACCATGAAGAAGTGGCATAGTTAAGAAGTGGAGTGTAACATCTCCAACAATGTGGATATGAGTGAATTAATTTCTCTTTAGCTAGAAGCACACCCTTACCTGCCAAATTCTTAATTATTTCTATATCTGCTCTCTGATGAGCGCCTTTTTCCCCTTCTTCGTTCTTAGGCTTTACATTTTGACCAGCGAAATCGGTGACTTCTTTTCTGAATTTTCCGTCAGTGCCGACATGCTGTATAAAAGGAAGTTTTTCTTTAAGGGACAAATCATAGTCATCGCTTCCAAATGCTGGAGCAATATGAACTATTCCAGTACCATCTGTAGTGGTTACGAATTCTGCACCATAAACTTTCCAGCCATTGTTGCGATTCTTTAATTCTTTGTCATTAAAATAATAATCAAATAGTGGTTTATACCTCTTATCCAATAATTCTTTACCTTTAAATTCTTCTGTGCTTGTCAATTCTTTTTTCAAAACTGATGATAAAAATGCGAGACGATCTTTCGCTAATATTAAAATGTCATTATCATTTTTTACTTTTACGTATGTGATTTCTGGATTTATTGCGAGCGCAGAATTTCCCGGCAAAGTCCAAGGTGTAGTAGTCCAAGCTACCAAAAAAGTTCGCTCTGGATTTCCTTCGGAATTTCCTGTCATCTCAGCACTCCATTTTTTATCTTTTACCAATTCAAATTTAACATATACAGAAATGTCTGTTATATCTTTGTATCCCTGATTCACCTCGAAGTTTGAAAGAGTAGTCTCACAATGTGGACAGAGATGCATTGATTTAAAGCCTTCGTATATGAGACCTTTTTTATATAATTCTGAAAAAACCCACCAGACAGATTCTGTATATGAAGAGTCCATTGTTCTGTAATCATTATCCATATCTACCCATCTTCCAAAACGAGGCACGAGTTCACGCCAGATGTGGGCATAGCGAAGGACGGATGCACGAGCATGAGAATTAAATTTAGCAATTCCCATTTTTTCTATATCGATTTTTGATTTCAGACCGAGTTCTTTTTCTATCAAATTCTCAACTGGCAGACCGTGACAATCCCATCCCCACTTTCGAGGTACGTGGTAACCTCGCATAGTCTTGTACCTCGTGACGGCATCCTTAATAGTTCCAGCTAAAATATGCCCGTAATGCGGAGTCCCTGTGGCAAACGGAGGCCCATCGTAAAAGACGTATTCGCCAAGCGGTGAATTCTTCTCTAAAGACTTTTTAAAAATCTTATTTTCTTCCCAAAATTTTAAAATCTCTTCTTCTCGAAGAGCTACTTTACTTTTTTCTATTTTTTGAGCTGTTTCAGCTTTTTCTGTATTTTGAGCGCTTTTTTTATCCATATTAAATTTTTATAGCGAATATAGCCATTTTAGCATTTTTTATGGCAAAATCCAGTGCCAGCTTGCTTAATCGTATCAATTTGATACGATTATAGGTACTAAATGATACGATTATGTTAAAAATAGCTCAAAATGAACAAAATATCCTCTCTATTTTCATAGAGAAAGGTCAGATGTCATCATCTGATATTCATGGTGAATTGACCACACAAGGAAATTCAATCTCTCTAGTTACAGTAAAACGCACACTATCGGATATGAAAGAAGCTGGTTTACTGATAATTTCTGGTGCTGGGAGATCAGTAAAATACGATATAAGTTACCTTGGTAGATTACTTACAAATGTGGATATAAGTAAATATAATTCAATAGAACCAGATAAGCGTTACGGTTTAAAAGGATATTCTTTCTCATTGTTTGATTCTTTTAATGATTATATATTTACCGAGGAAGAAAAATCTATTTTAAATGACGCCACCGATTTTTACAAGAAACAAATAGAGAATTTATCTAATACACTAGCAGAAAAAGAGCTAGAAAGATTCATTATAGAATTATCTTGGAAATCATCAAAGATTGAAGGTAATACTTATGAATTATTAGA
>JAUSHF010000054.1 GCA_030648705.1 bacterium | reverse complement strand
CCCCTAATAGTCAAATCAGATATTCTTTCGCTCTTTCTGGATAGATTGCATCAATACCTAAATTGTCGTGGATTTTTTGTGCTAAGAATAAAGAGGATTTCATTTCACCCATTACTACGAAAACTCTCTTTATACTTGGAAATTTAGCATCCTTGTCTAAAGTCATATCTACAAATTCCAATAAATGATCTGAATCTTTATGTGAAGAATATCCGAATACCGTTCTAACTTCTGCGGCTACCTTAATATCTTCATGATCTATTCTCACCTTTTTAGCACCATCCTGTATCATTCTACCTATTGTTCCTAAAGTCTGATAGCCTACTAGTAAAAATATATTGTTTGGATTCGGCAGTAGCTCTTTCTCATGTCTAATTACCCTTCCCCCCACTGACATTCCAGATCCAGCTATGATTATTTTCGGGACTTTAACTTTTTCTAATTCTTTAGAATCACGCATTCCTTCTGTGAATTTCAAACGAGGGAAATCAAATATATCATCTCCACTACTGATACGCTTTGCACTGCTTTCATTAAAATCATTCTCGTAACTCTGATATACCCCTGTAATCTTAATAGCCAAAGGAGAATCTACAAATACTGGAATAGATGGCACCTCGCCCGCTTCTACAAAATCATTTATTTCTGAGAGCAAAACCTGTGTTCTCTCTAATGAAAATGCTGGAATTAAAAGTGTCCCCTTTCTCTCTACGACATCTATGATAGCCTGCTTTAATTTATGCCTTCTTTCATCATGAGATTCATGATTCCTATCACCGTAAACACTTTCCATAACTAAATATTCTGTACCTACTGGTGGCTCTGTATCTTTAAGTAAAGTAGACGGTGTGTTCCCTAAGTCTCCTGTAAATGAAATCTTTTTAACTACTTCAGCACCACCATCATCTAAAGTATTAATCTTAAATTCTATAATAGAAGAACCTAATATGTGCCCAGCGTCTCTTAAATACACACTAAAGCTACCGAGCTTCTCTTCTTTATCAAATTCCTTCTCTGTATGATATGGAATCTCTTCCCACATACTCATAGTATCATTCACATCTCTCATCTCATATAGAGGCGTAATACCCTCTGCAAGAGCTTCTTTACCCATAATACCCGTAGCATCTTCTAGTATAAAATATGCCAATTCTTTAGTCTCAGGAGTCGAAAAAATCTTACCTCTAAATCCATCCTTAACTAATTTAGGAATTCTACCAACATGATCTAAATGAGCATGAGTAATAAATAAATATTTAATTTCTGATGGATTATATTCAAAATTATTTCTATTCTCTAGCCAAGCCTCTTTCCCTCCCTGTATTAATCCACAGTCTACCAGCATCTTTTTGCCTCCAAAATTTAACATAAAGTTACCGCCCGTAATAGACCCTACCCCACTCCAAAACGTTAATCTTATTTTATTATCTATACTCATTTTTTTTCTGTATTAAATTAGTATAAATAGAAGCTATGCCCGAACCAATAATAGCCATTATAATATCTGACACGGTATCATATAGATAGATATCAGGAAGATAGCTTTCATTTAGTTTATAGATAAATTCGAAAATTTCCCATCCAATAGCTATGAAGACAGTGGTGCATATAATGATAGCAGTAGATAATATAAAGCTTAAAGCCTGTACTTTTCTAAACCTCTCTATTAACCAATACACTGTAAGACCTATCCATAGACCACCGAGAGCGTGAGCCATCACATCAGTCCACCAGAAATGAAAATACCATTTATAAATAATGGCATAGTAATGAAGTACAGCTAGATATAAAAGAACCATAAATGCAGGAATGTAAGATTTAGTATTCATGATGCTATGAAGTATATCAAAGTAAATGAAAAAACTCATCTTCCTTAGATGAGTTTTTTCATAGGACCGTTAAGTTATTAAACTTATGTTACCATAAGTGGGATACCTCAAGATCAAATCCAAAGACCGATCTAATTCGAACACTAAATTTCTTTAGAAGTTCATTGGTTTCCCTTTAAAAGGGTATAGGGTTTAATAACTCCACGATCCTACTCTAATTATATCTCTTATTCCAAAACTCCGTCTAGATTGACATCATATAGTATCTGCTCTGCAACTAATTTATAATTTATTAATTCGCTCTCCTTAAACCAATGAGCGATTTCCCTCTCTGATTCTGCTACCGTACCAGATGCATGAACTAAATTCCTAACAGATCTTAGATCCATATCAGACATTTCGTAAGAATCTAAGACATAATCACCTCTTATGGTACCCACATCAGAAGTTAATGGCTCAGTTCCTCCTGTAATCTTTCTAACTATACCTACAGCGTGTGCACCCTGCCAAACCATAGCTACCACAGGTCCACTGGTCATGTATTTAATAAGATTATTTAGTATCTTTCCTGTTATTTTGTAAGGATCTTCGCAAGGGGGTTTCATTCCTTTATCTTTATAACCTTTAATAGTCTTCTCGCCTGTAATTCTTCTCCATTCGGGATCTAAAGTATAATGTTTTTCAATATGTAGAGAAGAAGGAACCGTCATCTTTATACCCACAAGCTTTAGTCCAGCTCTTTCATATCTTTTTATTATCTCTCCCATCAGACTTCTTTGAATACCATCTGGCTTTATTAATGTAAGTGTCCTTTCGTATTTAAAATGTTTATTCTTATCTTTTTTCATTTGTTCTTTTTTAATTTATCTTTCTCAATTTTTTAAAAAAATATTAATCAATCTCAGTTAGAATTTCAGCGTCACTTTTCGTAATCAAAATAGTATGTTCGAAATGTGCTGAAGGCTTTCCGTCTTTAGTCTTATAAGTATATCCATCATCTGTCTGATATACAAAACGTGAGCCTAAATTAAGCATTGGTTCTATAGCTATTACCATTCCTACTTTTAAAGATGAACCAGTGCCAGGAGTACCGAAATTAGGCACAAAAGGCTCCTCGTGGACCTCGTAGCCCACACCGTGACCACATAATTCCTCCACTAATCCGTATCCGTATGGTGAGACAAATCTTTCTATAGCATTGCCAATATCTCCAGTTTTTTTACCTCCTTTTGCCTTTTTTATTCCTTCATATAGAGAATCTCTGGTTACCTTCATCAACCTCTCCAAATCCTCTCTCACCTTGCCTACAGGCACAGTAACAGCCATATCAGTAATCAGTCCTTTATGAGTTAATCCGAAATCCACCGAAGCGATGTCTCCCTCTTTAAGTATTCTATCTTCTTCGTTTGGAATTCCGTGAACCACCTCATCATTAATAGATAGGCAAAGTCCAGCAGGATACGGTCTCTTTGCCCCCCAAGGGGTATAATTTAAAAATGATGGAATGTCTCCACAATCAGCAATCATTTTCTCTAAAAAGTTATTTAAGTAGCGAGTAGAAACCCCCGGTTTAACCTCTTTAAGAATAGCTTTCATAATCATCGCATGTCTCTTCCCTCCTTCTCGAAGTATTGCGATGTCATTTTTTGTCTTAATTCTAATCATGTTTTTTAAATTAAACCGACTCTCTGTAGTATTTCCTGATGTACCACTTCGGTATCTCTCTCACCATTTACCTCGACGAATTGATAAAAAGGATTTGATCTGTAGAAATCAATAGTTGGTATAACATCAGTTTCAAACCACTTTAATCGAGCTTTAATATCAACTTCATTATCATCGCGACGTCCTCTCCCTGAAAGCCTTCTGGTAGCTTCTTCTGCACTTATATTTATATATACCACTCTAGGTTTCTCTAATTTATAGAAATCAAAGATAGAATGAAGAACTCCTGCTTCATGAACTTCACGCGGTGTACCATCTATGACTATATGATCTTTACCATTATAATTTTCTGCAAAATAATTTGCCCACATTAATATCGCTAGAAATTCTGGCTCCAATTTCCCATCATCATATATTTTCTTCGACAAGTGTTTTGTGTATGAATCACCTTGAATAAAGCGTCTAAACTCGTCGCCACTTTGTACATAGAAAATATCTCTGGAAGTATCCTTAGTCTTTAAAAAGTCGGCTAGAAGCTTACCCTGTGTTCCCTTTCCGCATCCTGATTTACCTATGAATATATATGATTGAGTGCTCATGACGATATTATAATAGAGATTTAAATACTGGTTTTAATATCCGCCTTTGCCTTAAGAGTAGAAATAAAATTCGAAACTAAAGCCTGCTGTTTATTTGAAGTGATATATTGTTTAATTTCAGGACTTAATTCTTTTAGCGTAGGAATTGTCTTTTGACCACTATCTTTTTGTATTTTTACAAATTGATCATAAGCTAGTTTAATCTCTGCATCTGTGACAACTACGGAACTAGTATCTATATTTTTCGATAAATAACTCTGAATTATGAATTGCTTCTGAATATCTTCTTTGACTTCCGCTTCTGTTACATTATTTTTTTCTAATTCGACTTTAAGTTTATCAGCACCTCCTATTTGAGTTAAGATAGCTTGGAATTGTTTCTCTTCCTCTACTGGATCTGATTTAATACCTGCTGTCTTCGCACCCTGAAGTAGTAATTCACTGTTTATAAGATTGTCTAGAACCTGCTTCTTAACTTCTGCGAGCTTGGCTGGATCTGTTCCTACATCTACTCCCTGTGCTTTATATGTAGCTAAAGTATTAGCATACTGCAAATCATAACTTTTCTTTAAAATATCCACACCATTCACAGTAGCTACGCTTTCAGCCTTTACTAGAAGACCTGATATTTTCTCTTTTCCAAATATCAAATATGCCCCTACCCCTATGATGATAATTGCAATTATGATTATTAAAATCAGATTTCTCTTTCCGCCCTTTTTTTCACCGCCACCTACCTCACTACTAACAACCTCATTATCATTTGTGTTTTCCATATTTTTATCTATTATTATTTAAAAATTAAGCTTACTATAAGTATATAATATAATTTCGAAATCTCAAAAATTAAATAATGTAAGATCTTAACTTCTTTAGTATTCTCGCATTGAAACTTGTGCATCAATTTTCTTAACTAAATCTAGTACTACTGAGACAACGATTAGGAGAGCGGTACCACCAATAGCCATAGATCTAGTACCAGTAAATGCTTGGAATATCAGGGGTAATACAGCCACTATACCTAGAAACAGGGCACCGACTAATGTGATTCTGGTAACGATTCTTTCTATAAAAGTAGTGGTATGTTCGCCAGGACGAATACCTGATAGGAATGCCCCACTCTTCTGTAGATTCTCTGACATTTGCTTAGGATCAAATGTGACTGCTGTGTAGAAATATGTAAACAAAACTACGAGTATAAAGTAAGAGACCCCGTATATCAACTGATTATTAAATAGGTCAAAACCAACGGTACCAATATTTGCGAGAGTAGCATTCGCACTTCTAGACATAAAGTTTAGAATCATTTGAGGGAATAGAAGTATAGATAGTGCAAAGATGATAGGGATCACACCTGCCTGATTTAATCTTAGAGGAATATATGTAGAAACTCCACCATAAGTCTTCCCTCCTTTCACCTGACGAGCATAAGTAACAGGTACTGGACGTTCAGCTTCATTAACCATTACCACACCGGCGATTACAAGAAGTGCTATTATGATAAATCCGATATATAAAGGAATTTGAGATGGATCATAAGCTGTAAATAGCTGACCAAACTGAGCAGGAATAACAGCTACGATACCAGCAAAGATAATCAAAGACACTCCGTTACCAATACCGAATTCTGTGATCAGTTCACCAATCCACATAAGCAGTACGGAACCAGCTGTAATGACTAATATATTTGTTAACAAATCAAATCCACCAAGGGCAGATAATACTTGCTGTGATTGTAATAATTTAATAAATCCGAATGCCTGAATAAAAGATAGGGGTATTGATAGAATTCTAGAATATTGAGATATACGAGCTCTACCTGCCTCACCATCTTCCTGCTGCATAGCTTTTAGAGACGGCACCATCATAGTCAGAAGCTGCATAATAATAGAACCTGTAATATATGGACCCACACCTAGCATCACAAGGGATAAGTTAGAAAGTCCTCCTCCGGAGAAAATGTTTAGGAGACCAAAAAACTGGTTACCTGAAAGCATTCTCTCTAGAGCTAGAGTATCTACTCCGGGAATAGGTATAGCAGCTAGCAGTCTAAAAATAACTAGACCGACAACTGTATAAACTATACGCTTTACTATAGCTTTATCTTTAAATGCTAGTGCGAAACGTCCGAATATATTATTCATAATTTAAATTTAATTACTTCTTAACTTCTTTTGAAACTGCTTTAGCTGCCTTACTTGCTACTTTCTTTGTAGCCTTCTTTGCTAACTTTTCTGTCTTCTTAGCTGCTTGCTTTGTAATCTTCTCTACTCTAACTACGATATTACCTCCAACTTTTTCTATTTTTAATTTTGCTTCCTTAGAGACTAGACAGTTTTCTACTGTAATCTTCTTTGTGATTTCTCCTTCTCCTAGAATCTTGACCTTAGGTAATCTGCCGTTGAACAGCTTTATCAATCCCTTCTCTATTAAGATAATAGGATTTATCTTTGCACCACTTTCGAAATTATTCTCGATAACTCCTACATTTACTACTGCGTTTTTATTTGCAAAAGATTTAAAAGCATAACCACGAAGCTTAGGTAGCTTCTTAATCATATCCCTTATTTCTGGATATTTCTTATGTCCGGCACGGGCGTTTTGACCCTTTGTACCACGTCCTGAAGTCTTGCCTTTCTTACCTCCACGGCCGACTATCATGACCTTTCTATTTGTACTTCTTCTTATTACATTATGTATCTGCATATAATTTTCTTTAATTTCTGGGACTTTAATCTCAGAAGCTTTCACCCCTTCGACATTTTCCTTAACTCCCTCTTTTTTTACCATCTTAGGGAACATTGCTAATGCCTGAACTGCTGCACGAGCGATGTTTATTTTGTTCTTACTTCCTGATAATATCTTTGCGTTTATATCCTTAAGACCAGCTAATTCTAATACGTTTCTAACTGCTGATCCTGCGATCAAACCTTTACCTTTAGCAGGCATCATAAGAATTCTAGCACTTGAATACTTAACAGAGACATCGTGAGGAATGGACATGGATGCTGTGTGATTCACACGAATCATATTTTTCTTTGCATCACGAGTAGCCTTATCTACAGCCATTGATGTATCGATGGATTTGCCCATACCTACACCCACTCTACCTTTTCTGTCACCAGACACTACTGAGACAGAGAAGCTCATTCTGCGTCCTCCTTTAGTAACACGAGTTACTCTGCGGACTAATATTACTTTAGTATCAAATTCAGGCTTAACTCTCTCTTTAGAGTCTCTGCGATCTCCTCTTCTGCCTCCTCCAGGACCACCTCTTCTAGCTCCACCTCCACCACGTTGATTCTTAGAAAAACTTGGAGCGGAAGGATTAGAAAGTGATAGAGCGGGATTATGAACACCTTTAGTGGTCTCCTTTTTAGGCTCTGTACTTGCAACTACTATATTTTTATTTTCTTCAGTGTTTGTTGTCATAATAATTAAA
>JAUSHF010000050.1 GCA_030648705.1 bacterium | reverse complement strand
CCTATATGAGACTTTTCTTCTACAAAATAAGGATCCATATCCTAAATTATACAATATTTATTTTTTCTTAGCTTGCCACTTTTCCACAGTTACTAGTAGTGGTGATCCTAGAAATATAGATGAGTAAGTTCCTGCTGTAATACCGACTAACAGAGCTAGAGAGAAATGGCGAGTAGCATCGGGTCCCCAGATATAAAGTGCTAATAGGGCTAATAGAGTGGTTAAAGAGGTATTTACTGAACGTACGAATGTTTGACTTATACCTGCACCGACTATTTGTTCAAAAGTCTTCTTATCTTTAGATTCCCCACTTCTGCGAAGATTCTCACGAACTCTGTCGAAGACCACTATAGTGTCATGAACTGAGAATCCTAATATAACTAAAAGTCCTGTTACAAATAGAGTATCTACTTCATATCCGAAATAATGCCCCATCACAGCAAAGAATCCTGTAGGTATAATGACATCGTGTATGAGAGCAACGACCGCTATAATTCCGTATTTCCATGAAGATACAGGTTTAGAAACTTTCCTAAAGGCAAAAGTAACGAATAGAACGATAGCTAGCATAACTAATATAATAGAAACGTAAGCCTTTCTCTTTGCCTCATTTCCGAGTATTGGACCAATAGTATTAAACTGTTTCTCTTCTATTTTTTTTGTATTATCAAAAGATAATAATTTTGTGATTTCATTCTTTTCTTCCTGTTTTAAATCTCGAGCGCGTATTATAAATGAAGTGTCTCCAGCTGGACGAACAGATTCATTTATATTTAAAGGCTTTAGTAAATCTCTAACAGCCTCTACGGATGGTCTACCCTCAGGATATGAGACTTCTAATATAGATCCTCCTTTAAAGTCAATTCCCCATTTAAGACCCCATGTAGACACTGCTACTATAGAAAGTATTACAAGTAGAGCAGAGATGGTGTAGAATATTTTTCTGTATTTTACTATGATCATATAATTTATTTAATAAAGCCTGAGCTTAATATAAAGTGATTAAAGCCTGTATTCTTCTTTATTCCAATAGCCATTAGAAGAGTTCTGGAGAATGTAATAGCGGTGAACATTGATACTACGACACCAATAAAGAATACTAAAGCGAATCCTTGGATAACTGAAGTCGATGGGAATAAGTATAAAATAGCTGCTGTGATAAGACTTGATGTATTACTATCGCGAATAGAGAGCCATGCTCTGGCGAATCCTTCTTTAACTGCATCTTCAGGAGTTCTACCAGCCTTAAGCTCTTCTTTCATTCTCTCAAAGATTAAAATGTTCGCATCCACTGCCATACCGATAGATAGAATAAATCCTGCTATACCCGCTGCAGTAAGAGTAACTGGAATAAATTTAAATAATGCTAAGTTTATAGCTACATAAACCAAGAGAGAAATGACGGCTAGTAAACCAGGAAGTCTATACCAAACGATTAAGAAGAAAGCGATGATAATAAAAGCATATATACCTGCCCACATTCCTGCTCGTGTAGCTTCATTTCCCAAAGATGCACCGATAGTCTGAGTAGAGAGTAATTCCACAGGCACAGGCAATGCTCCATAATTAAGATTTCTAACTAATTTCTTTGCTTCATCAACTGTGAACTTACCAGTAATCTGGGCTTTACCATCTTTAATCTCTGTCTGTATTACAGGACTTGAAATGACCGCACCGTCTAGGAATATAGCGAGCATTTCCCCTTTATGTTCTTTTGTAATTTTTGCAAATATATTTTTTCCTTCGTCATTGAAAGCTATTCCGACTTCTGGAGCGTAAGTAGTAGGATTAAAAGTGAGCTGAGATTTTTGAAGCAAAGAACCTGTTAGGCCAGTCTCAATATAGAGCTGTGAATATAGAGACATCATAGTACTTGTAGATATTTCCTCTGTACTGGATGCTGTTATAGACTGTATTTGTTCTGCTATTTTTTCATCAACGAGTTTAAACTCTAGGATAGGAGTTTGACCTATCATTTTTATAGCCTCATTCAAATCAGTAACTCCTGGAAGCTCAACGATCAGTTTATGCTCACCTCCCTTTTCAGCTAAAGAGCCACCCTGCTCTATCTGAACAATAGGTTCTGATACCTGGAATAAGTTAACGCGACGTTCAATAACATCTCTCAAAGTCTGCATAGCAGAATTCACATCTCCAGCTGGTATCTTTGATACATCAGCCTTATATACTAAATGTGATCCACCGTTTAAATCTAGACCTAAGCGAAATTTGCTAGTGGCTTCTTCGCCAGTAGCCATTTCAGAGGAATATACAAACCAACCCACGGCAGCTCCAGCAATTAAGAGTAGAGCGGCAATAATTCTTATGTTTTTCATATTTTTCAACTATACGGCTTATTATATTCGCTTTTAGGAAAATGGCAAATTTATCGGCCCACAAAAGTCAAAAGTATCTTAATTGTTCTTAATGTTATTTTAAGGTCTAATATTAGTGAACGATTTTTTATATAGAAGAGATCGTAAGATAATTTATTTTTAGCTTCATTGATTTCAAAGCTGTGATGAGAAGGATTTTCATGATATATCTGTGCAAAGCCGGACAAACCAGGAGTAATTAAATGACGAACATTGTAATACGATATCTCTTTTTCATAGAGTTCTACAGGCTTTGGTAATTCTGGACGAGGACCGATCAATGAAAGATCGCCTTTGAAAACATTCCAAAGCTGAGGTAATTCATCTATTCTAGTCTTTCTGAGGAACGACCCGACTTTAGTAACTTTATTTTCTACTACTTTATTATCATAATCTTCTGCATTATCATTTCTGGACATTGAACGAAATTTAACTATTCTGATACGCTTTCCACCCTTACCTATTCTATCTTGGAATATAAAAAGTGGACCTTTATCTTCAATCTTTATAACCAAATAAACAAATGGATAAAATATGAGAGAAATTAAACCCAATATTCCTGAAATTAATATATCCATTATTCTTTTCACCAAACTGTAAATAGGCTTGGGATATAAAGAAATATTTGATAAAAACCAATCATAATCTACGAGAGATAAAGGTACTCTACCAAATACTTCTTCATAAAGCTCTCTGGAATCCACGAATCTTACACCAGAGAAGATCATTCTGTAGAAGGCTTCTAGGAATACTTTTGTCTTCTCATTAGCAGTATCTATAATAAACAAAGAAATATTATTGACTTTCGCACTCTCTAACATTTGTTTTATATCATAATGGCTTGGCAAAGTGTCTGGGTCGATGACTTCATCTATGAAAATACCGTATCTAGAATTATTGTTTATCTCTTTAACCATTTCATCTATTTCGGGTCCGCGTCCTATCACTATAGAGATTTCTTTTTTCTTAGTTTCAAATCTAGAAACGCCCTTCATTCTCCACCAAGAGATTAACAGTGATGAAATAACTAAATATATAAATAAGGTTACTTTCGGAGCCACTATGAAATGAGGAAAGAAGTAGAACAAAGATATAGCGACCACAGCATTAGTAATTTGAGAATTTAGAATTATTTGAGGTAACTTCCCTTTATACAAAACAGTATGCTTTTCATATAAACCTGCAATAAAAAATATCAATATCGAAATCGCGAATAATATCGCGAAAGGTGTTAAATGATCTACAAAAAGCTTAAAATTTAGTGGGTCTCTAAAGCGAATAAGGAGAGTAAGCCACAAAGATAGAAAAAGCACTAATATGTCACCTATGAAAAGGATTATCGGCTCTTTTTTATGATTCATACTCATATATCTAATCATATTACAACAAATAAGGTATAATGGGAATATGCGTATACTATATGTAATAACAAAGTCTAATTGGGGCGGTGCCCAAGTTAATCTATATGATACAGCCGAAGAAATGCTAAAAAAGGGTTATGAAGTAACGGTAGCCCTCGGTGGTAATGGAATATTAGTAGAAAAGTTAAAATTGGTAGAAAAATTAAAAAATGTTGGCATAAAGGTAATAGAGATTAAGAATTTACAAAGAGATTTTAGTTTATCTAGAGAAATTAATTCTTTCAGAGAGATTTATGAGGTTATTCATGATGTACAGCCTGATGTGTTACATTTACATAGTATAAAGGCGGCCGGCCTTGGTGCATTGGCCGGCCGCCTCCTCCACATCCCAAAGATTATCTACACAGTTCACGGCTGGACTTTTAACGAGAAAAGACCTTTTTATCAAAAAATTGCCATCATCATCTTTTCATGGCTAACTTGTCTATTTGCCACTAAAGTGATAACAATCGCCAGAAGAGAAACCGAGCAAGCCCTAATGATGCCTATTATAAAAAATAAAATCATAGAAATACCAAATGGAGTATCACTTAGAAATTTTTTAAATAAAATCGAAGCAAAAAGTGCTATAGAAAAATCCATTTCACAATCTTTTAATGAAAATGACTTTATAATCGGCTGTATTGCAGAACTTCATAAAAATAAAAACTTGGAACTCCTAGTAAAAGCATTCTTAGAATTAGAAAAAGATACTAAAAATATGAAGCTAGTCATTATCGGCGATGGTGAAGAAAAAATAAATCTCCTAAAAATGATCGGTGAAAATAAAAATATATTTTTGACTGGATTTATTAAAGACGCTAGCCATCTCCTAAAGGCCTTTGATCTATTCGTATTACCATCAAAAAAAGAAGGTTTACCTTATGTATTATTAGAAGCGGGTCTAGCTAGAATTCCCGTCATAGCCACTAATGTAGGGGGTATTGGAGATATTATAATAAACGAAAAAACAGGACTTTTAACCCCTCCCAATAGTCTAGAAAAACTTAAAGAAAATATTAGCACTTTATACTCTCATAGAGAAATGCGAGAAAAATTTGCCATGGAGTTAGAAAATCATGTAAAAACAAAATACTCTTTAGAGCAAATGATTGAGAAAATCAATAATCTATACACCCACTAATTCTTTTTGAATTAATTCTTTATGGATAGATCTAGAGTGCCTTCTAATACCCATCAGTATTCCGAGACCTGTAAACTCTATAAGCAAATGAGTTCCTCCATAGCTCAAGAAAGGAACAGTAACCCCCGTTACAGGAAGTAGACCTATATTCATACCTATATTGATAGTAAAATGTGCAATAAACATTACAGCTAAACCTAAGCCGAATAATATCTCAAAATTCGTAGCCCCCTCGTAAGCGTTGATCAATATTCTCCAAATGACGATACTAAATAGAATAAACATTGTAATGACACCAAGTAAACCCCATTCCTCAGCAAAAGCGGCGAATATAAAGTCTGTTTGATATTCAGGCAGGAACTTTAATTTTGACTGTGTTCCATACCCAATACCCTTTCCTAGGATTTGCCCAGAACCCACTGCTATAGTCGACTGATAAGCGTTATAACCCGTTTTATGTATATCCGCCAAAGGATTCATAAAGTTCTTAATTCTCGCTTTCTGATAATCTTTAAAGCCAAAGAACCATAATCCACCAAAGGCCACGAGGCCTACTAAGAAGACCAGAAGTAAATGTCTTTTGGAAATACCCGATACAAACACCATTCCAAGCCAAATCAAAAAGATAATGATGGAGGATCCAAAGTCCGGCTGTAACATCACAAGTATAAAAACAAAGAAAGCATAAAAACCAGATACAAAGATGTGCCTTATATTCGCTATTTCCACATGTCTTCTAGAAAAATATTTTGCCAAAACTAATATCAAAACTAATTTTGCCAACTCTGAAGGTTGAAAAGAAAATAAACCAAAACTTATCCAGCTCTGTGCACCCTTAATCACATGAGCCATACCAAATAGAATGATCAGAATAACTGATACAAAAATATACGCGAACATCACTATATTTGTCCTCCTTAGAAAACTAAAATCCACAAAACTTAATAAAAAGAAAACTCCCAAAGAAATACCCGCCCATATAATCTGTTTCTCAAAAAACGAACCCTCTCCAGTAAAGGAATTCATAGTCAAAATGCCAAATCCGAGTAAAGGAATTACAGCACCGAATAATATCCAATCCATTTTACTGCTCATATTTTGTAGTGTATGAGAAATTTACTTCGATGTAATGGGGGTAATCACAGGTATTATCTCAAAAGAGGAAATTTCTCGATCCCTCTTACTAGACCATGTAAAAACAGCTTCTTTGCTTTCTCCATTTAAAATCTTATCTATAGCCGTCCTAGAGAAAGATATGGTGTTTCCATCGATGTCTTTAAGTATAGCAAATACATCTATATTCCTATAATCGTCTAGAGTATCATTCTTCAACGCAACAGAAAGTTTCGGTGCAGTATCTTTATCTGATAATACAGGATTAATTTGAGTTAGATTATAATCTAATCCAGTATATTTCTCCCAAAAAGGACTTTCTATGAAGTCAAAAGTCACTTTAACTGGTGTTCTCTTCCCTACAGACACAGCTCTTTCAAAAGCTAAAGTATTCTTATGTGGTGGTATATAAACATAACCCTCTTTCTCGTTTATTATAATACCCTTGTCGTCATATATTCTGAATATATAATGGGCTCTTTTTACAAAAGAATCTATATTATGATTTTTAATATATGCACCGACATTATAGTATCCATCAGATAAGAAATCGACTCTAGCCCAGTCTACCTCTGCAGGAATAAATGCAGTCTGACAGAGAATGACACATCTACCACCACAATCTATACCAAATTCACCACTATTTTTTATACCATCAAAACACGTAGGTTTATGGTAGAAAAAATATAAATAAATCCCTCCGACAAATACCAAAATCACTAACAACACAGACGATAGATATGATATTCTTCTTCTAGATGACCAAGATAACATAATTAATTTTTTAGATTAAGAGAAATCATAAAATCCTTAAAAAACTCAGAATTAATGAGTAAGATGATACCAATTACGATAGATATAATAGCGATTATAGCTATACAGATAAAAGCCTTTAACCATGTTTTTAACTTCTTTTCATCCGTCTCTACAGTGGAAGCTGTTAATTTAAGATCTTTATACATTCCAAACATATATAGATAACTAATAGGAGTTATTAAACATAGACCAATGAGCTGTGTAACCCAAGATATTATAGTCTTTGCATTTGCTAGAGCGACCCCTTGATAAGAATTTAATATTGGAGAAGTAATTAAACCAATTACTACATAGACTAAGAGAGATAGGAATACTAGGAAAAATAATTTACCAAAAACATCAAACATTCTACCCTTCACTAAAGAATAACTTCCAATAATAGCATTTAACCCTCTCTTACCTTCTATTACCAATACGAATACCGCTAATGAATAAGCGATGTAGACCAGAGGTGTAATTAGTAGGAAAATAGAACCAAAGGCTGATAAAGCAGTTATGATTCCTAATAATATAAATGGGGAAAATAAAGGCAGTGAGATCTTATACTGAGTCTTTAAATCTACAGGCTGATTTTGATCTATTTTATGTATTGCGTCTATTGTAGCAATCTGAGATAAAATTGTTAGAAAGATAGCCGTTACATAGACTAGGACTAATAAGACAAAAAGAATCACCATAATAGGCGAACTATTTCCTCTTACTAATTTGATTCCTAATTCAGATAAAAACATTAACACAAGAGGAGACACTAATATCAATATTAGAATCTTTTTGTTTTTGTTATAGATACTAAACGCTTCCAAAAGAAAAGTTTTTGCTGTTTTTTGCATATAATTTAAATTATTACTTTTCTATATTATAGCATAAACTATTTGCTGTAGATGTATTTAGTATTTGTATTTTAGTATTTAAGCACTCTGTTCCGGCGGTTAGCTACTTTTGCCAAACTTAATGACTATCATCGCCGCTACTACGTTTCACTTCCGTGTTCGGAATGAGAACGGGTGGTTCCATAGCGCCGAACCACCGAAACAGAAAGCTCAATTTATATTGATGCTTTTATTATCCGATTTAAAAAATAAGGGTCAAAGTAAGTAACAGGAATAAGTATGGTAAACAAATTGTGATTTAGAAATTTCCTAATAGGAAATGGGCGTATTAGTACTTCACGGCTGAACACATTACTGTGCTTACACCTAAAGCCTATCAACGTGATCATCTCTCACGAGCCTCATAACGATTCTTAATCTTGGAGTTAGCTTCCTTCTTAGATGCTTTCAGAAGTTATCTAGTCCGAACATAGCTACTCTGCGATGCCCTTGGCAGGACAGCAGACACACCAGAGGTTCGTTCAAAAAGGTCCTCTCGTACTATTTTCAAAGCTCCTCAAGAATCTGCGCCTGCAGTAGATAGGAGACCAACCTGTCTCACGCTTGTTATCAATGATTACTCATTGCAATGGACTATAGCTTCTTCCTTTTCGCTTACGCGAATGTCGGAATGTCGATGTTTAGTCTCTACGGGTGTAAACAAATTTTAAAAAGAAACAAATGAAAACTTGTAAACTTCCCTCGGTATTATCCTTTTTTACGGGACTCCACCGATACTAATCGACTTGATCTTCATATATTACTATATGGGACCGCCGTGTTTGATTGATCAAACTTCCTATACTTTTATATGTATAAATTTTAAAAAACTTATACTTTTTTAAACGAAAAGACTTTTATATAACAAATGCTCGAAGTGATTCAGATTGTTTAAAAGCCATTATTTAGCTTCTAAACGGTCTGACGTTTTAACACTAATATTACTATTAGAACCAGACTATACCTTTTCTAGATTTTCCTATCTAGAACTGACGTGTTAGCAAATATTATAAAACATTTGCTCTGCCTATTTATTACTTTCAAATAAGCAAGTCGTTACGGGGATTAATAATCTTATAAGTCATTGATGGGATAATAAATGGTGAAATTATAGAAAATAGGCTTATTTTATTCACATTATTCATACTTATTTTCCATTTATTTCTATCCTTTATTATTTTTGAGTCAATATTAAATTTGTCTTTGAAGAATTTTATTATTTGTTCTTGTCCCTTCAAAGAAAATCCGTGCGTGTTTATGGTCAAACCATTTTGATTATTTGATCCATCATCCATAAACCACACTGCTAATATTTGAGGATTCATCAATTTAAATACTTCATCTGGTAAAATTTTAACCTTATTTTTATAAAATATACTATGTAGTATACCCAATTCTTTTGTACTTTTACTATGAAAGTACCATGATATTTCATGCAAATCTCTTTTTTGATTATTCCATGATATTTCTCTAGGTTCTTTCAAAATTAAATTCTTAAGAATTTCATATTTCCAGAATACATATTCTTTTTGTTTGAATCCATGATGCACTCTAAATCTTGCCGTAATAGGAGAACGAACTCCTACTGAACGACATTCAAGTCGCGCATCTCCCAATAATGACCCTATAATCACATTTAATTGATGTGATGGAAACAAAGATTGTAATCTTCCCACGATATTATCCATTACTTGCCATTATATCATGACAAGCATTCGAACTTCATCGTTATGAGTCAGTTTATTTTTATCTTTTATTTATTCTCGTAGATTGTCTTCAGCTGGGCTCATTTAACCACTTACCCAGCTCGCGTAACTTTTTAATTGGCGAACAGCCAAACCCTTGGGAGCTCATTTTACGTTGCCTTGTCTTCCGACAAGTATCAGACTATTCCATTACCATTTTTACATTGTTGCCAATGTAACTTTAGGTATAAGCCGTGTTACGAAACTTTAAAAAGTCTCGTCTCGCGTTCTCTTCTAAAAAAGGAACGCTCAGTCGTTAGAGGAAAACTTTTCTTTGATCATTGAAACATGGTTTTTACGGCGATTTTTAGATCGCACATTAAACCGAGACAATGTATCAGCTAAATTAGCAATATGAATCAGGTCTTTTCTAGATTCTACTGATGTTTTTAAAATACTTATAGCAAGTTTTGCTTGCCTTCTTTTTACCTTAAAATAAGGCAAAAGGATTTCGAGTATTTTTAAGCAATTTTTTTGATCTTGTATTTGCCAATCATTAACGGTTCGATTTTTTCTAAAATTACCAGTATTAAATGTTTTTCTAAACCACTTTAATACAAAAGTATCTTTTTGGGATACTTTCACGATAATTCTAACTCTAAAACCAAACTTCTTTTCGTTATGTTTTTCAATACAAGCCATTATTGCTCCATCAGCATCTATAAAGCCTGCTGCATATCCTAAATCAGCTTCAGAAAAATTTTTTCCTACGGCGTTAGCTTTCATGAATATGATTATATCATATCTGGGACCTGCGAGAAACTTCGCAAATCTCATGATTGAGCCTTCACCGTTTTGAGCTTATTTAATTACTCTATCGTTTCCGATAGAGAGAGAATGTATGTTTTCTCCACCCCCAGGATAAGTTGAGCCGACCATTTACTTATGTATTATATACCTATAATACTGCCATTATTACTAATGGAATAGACTATACCTTTATTTTAGATAACCATCTAAAATACCAGCGTTTTATAACAAATAAAAATTTGCTATCTTCATTATCACTATTATATAGTGATAAATTCAGTCGTTACGGGGTTATATTGATTCCTATTTTATACATCATTGTTGGAATGATATATGGTTTGATTAGGTCTACAAGTTTTTTTGTCTCACTTGTAAAGTAAAGGAATAGGTTCTGATATCGAACTTTTTTAAAAAGCTGACCATTTCCTAGTCCAATGTTTATTTTTATAACTTCCCACGGTGTTGACCATAGATCAAAGTATATCATTTCAGATACACCTCCGCGATTATGGCTTTCTCCGTTATGAGCTGATTTATTAACCTCGACATTCGGTGTTTATCGAGGTGCCGAACTGCGCCGTCGCTATGAACGCTTAGGCGCAACTAGCCTGTTATCCCTAGAGTAGCTTATATCCGTTAATCTTTCACCGCATCTAATGCGAGTGATCGGTTCACTTAGTCCCGCTTTCGCGTCTGATCGACATGTACGTCTTTCAGTCAAGCCAGCTTATGCCTATACACTATCGGCACGGTGTCCATTCGCGCCTAGCTGACCTTTAAACCCCTCCGTTACTTTTTAGGCTTATGTTACATATCATTCAGACTTATGCTTTTCTAAGGCAAAAAACTGAAATCATGGCACACACATTTCTGTTGTGCTCTCATGGTCGCCCATGAGATCGGACTATATCATCATCCACCTTTTGTGGAGATTAGCGTGTAGTCTCTGAGGATTTTTGCTCACTCTTTATAAGATAAAGAGTGAGCAAACCTTTCCTGCTGATTGTCTGCATATGCATATTTTTACACTTTGGTAATGCATACTCTAAGCCGTTAAAGGCACAGATGTTCCAGCATATAGCTAATTTTTCATTATTTTTTGTGAAATAATGCCCCCCTAATTTATTATTTGACCAGAACGGAAATCCGGCTTAAAACGGGTGCGCTTCGTTAAGGGTAGCGCCCCACTAAAACTGCCCATCATATACTGTCTCTCTGCCGTTTTTCGGCAAAGGTTAGAACATATATTTCTTCAGAATGGTATTTCACTGACGGATCCACTTACCCCGAAAGGTAAACTTCAAATCCTCCCATCTACGCTACGCAGAAAAAACATATGAGCAATATAAAACTACAGTAAAGCTTCTAGGGTCTTTTCGTCTAACTGCAGGTAACCGGCATCTTCACCGGTACTGTATTTTCACCGAGCGAGTCTCCGAGACAGTTGCTCAGGCATTGCACTATTCAACGCGTCGGAACTTACCCGACAAGGAATTGCGCTATATTTTGTTAGTCTTCATATCGCTATGCAGTACGAACTCTAACTTCTAGTTATTTACTAACTAGTCTGACTTTTGGTTTCTGAGGATTTTTCTTGTAAAAATACAAGAAATCTTTCCTGCTGATTGTCCGCACTGAGCAGATTATTACTTTTTTTGCAAAAAGTACTGTCAGATACACCGGATTTTCCAGCATATGGTCAGATGTTTTTAAGGACATCCATATCTCATAGATAGGCAGCGTCTTAATCTTCACACTGCGTTGTCTAGTTCACTATTTAGTTTATCAAAATCGTTATCTGTAATCGTCCTAGTCCTTCACCACGCTTGACATTATATGAAAAACGTGGTAAACCTTAGGACGATTATAGTTATCGCCGACATTCACCAGGGCTTACATCGATCACCCTTACCCTTACGGATAAGAACGTCAATGGTTGACCTTCTGGCATTGGTCAAGTGTCACCCCCTATACATCCTCTTTCGAGTTCGCAGGGAGCTGTGTTTTTGATAAACAGTTGCCAAGCATACTTTAGCTGCGGCCTCTATTGCTAGAGGCAAGCCTTATCCCGAAGTTACGGCTGCTTTTTTGCCGAGTTCCTTGGAGACCTCTCACTCGTTCGCCTTGTTCTACTCGAACTGACCACCTGTGTCGGTTTGCGGTACGGTTTTTATATAAATAAACTTAGGGAATTTTCTCGAGAGCGCGCTTTTTATAATCCCTCGGGGCGTACCCCGAGATTTCTGCTCCACTTAGATTCGGTATTTAAACCAGCCCCCGGATTTACCTGGGGTACACCTTCATGGCACAAACTCAAATCCAATTATGAGCTATAAATACAGCACTCCGTCCTCCCATCATTTTACATAAAAGTCACGGAATATTAACCGTGTGTCCGTCGTGTGCGACTTTTGTCATACACTTAGGCCCGACTAACCCTTCGCTGATCTTCATCGCGAAGGAAACCTTGGTCTTTCGGCGTGCGGGTATCTCACCCGCATTGTGGTTACTTGTGCCAACATTCTTACTTCTACACGCTCCAGTATGGGTCACCCCTTTACCTTCAACGCAGAGTAGAAAATTCTCCTACCGCTTATATATATCGAAATATCTATAAACCCTCAGTTTCGGTATTACACTTAGCCCCGATTATCTGCGGCGCAAAATCTCTCGATGAGTGAGCTGTTACGCTTTCTTTAAATGATGGCTGCTTCTAAGCCAACATCCTCATTGTTTGAAAAATCTTACCACCTTAAGCGCACTTAGTGTAAATTTAGGGACCTTAAATTGAGATCTAGGCTCTTCCCTTTTTGACGCATGGAGCTTAGCCCCCACCGTCTAACTGCTAGATAGTTAATCTCGAGTATTCGGAGTTTGATAGGTTCTGTGAGCTTTCGCCCTGTCAGAACCTTCCAGTGCTCTACCCCTCGAGGGTAAATCTAACGCTAGCCCTAAAGCTATTTCGGAGAAAACCAGCTATTACCAGGTTCGATTAGCTTTTCACTCCTTATCGCAAGTCATCGGAGAGCATTGCACAACTCTACCGTTCGGACCTCCCATCGGATTTCTCCGATGTTCATCCTGCTCGCGACAAGCTCACCTGGCTTCGGGTCTGATGCGTACTACGAACGCGCTGTTCACACTCGGTTTCCCTATGGCTCCACCCAGTCAAGGGCTTAGCCTGCAGCACGCATCCACTCGTTGGCTCATTCTTCAATAGGCACGCCGTGACGGTCTACACAATAAATACGATACACAAAATCGCGTTCATTGTGTAAACCGCTCCGACTCCTTGTAAGCATATGGTTTCAGGTCTATTTCACTGCCCTTACCGGGCTACTTTTCACCTTTCCCTCACGGTACTAGTTCACTATCGGTCTCCAAGAGTATTTAGCCTTAGCGGTTAGTTCCGCTAGATTCCCTCAAGCTATTCGTGTCTTGAGGTACTCAAGAATAAAAACAAAAAAGATACATTGATTTCATTTACAGGGCCATTACCTTCTAGGGCGTAGCTTTCCAACTACTTCAATTATCAATATATTTTTTAACTTTTCTGCCATAAATGGCACGTTTTCATCTTACAACCCCCGTCTTTAATCGCACGGCACAATGAATTGCACCTTACGATTAAAGACGAGTTTGGGCTTCTCCGCTTTCGCTCGCCGCTACTTACGGAATACTTTATTTAGTTTATTTTCCACTGGGTACTGAAATGTTTTACTTCCCCAGGTTAACTTCTTCATATCTAGTATGAAGATTCTCATTAAAAAATGAGAGGGTTTCCCCATTCGGACATCTTCGGATCAACGGTCACGAGGCACCTTCCCGAAGCGTATCGTCGCCACGTCACGTCCTTCATCGTCTCTCAGAGCCAAGGCATCCACCATATGCTCTTAAATTTCCCATTAGGAAATTTAAAAACCACAATTATTTTCTATACATTATTACCTGTTACTTACTTCAACCCTTATTCTATTTTCAAAGTATCTGTCGTTCAGGACTGCTTTTGGCTTAAAAAAACCGCTTTCGCGGCAACTAGAAGAGCTTGGAAGCTTTCGTTGTTACCGTTTAAGTTCAAAGTTTTTTCTCATAAATTTCTGTGTGATTAGTAGTATATACGAGTGCAAAATAAAGTCAAGCAAAATTATACATGTTTATATGATCGCGGAGATTTTCTCTTTCTAATCCTTTTAATTCTTTGTATTCTTTTGGAGTGACACCGAATGTGGCTTTTGAAATTTCAGCTGTGAGAATTTCGTAATCTTTTTGTTCTTTTGCACCCCTATTTTTCCATTCATCTGTTAACTCTTCG
>JAUSHF010000049.1 GCA_030648705.1 bacterium | reverse complement strand
TCAACTATATCCAAATATGTAAAGGAGCAGGGTATCGAAAAAGATTACACCAAACTCCATGAAGACAAACCAACGTTATTCGACTCTATAATCTAACGAAGGCACTGATACCTCGGCAGCTTGCTGCGAGGTAGTTCATTTGAAATTATTTTTTCAATATCATTCTCCCCTATATCTCTATTCATCATTAAATAAATTATAGGTGTACCGTCAGTCATTAACTTTGCATAATTACTTAATTTGCTATTTAGACAGCCTATTAGGTTTTTCTTATCACTTGGATAGAATACATCTATTAAAAAGTTGCCTTTTTTATGAACCATATAAAAATCGATCTGATTTTTATTATTATCAGAAAAAGAATATTTTCTATTAATAAATGACTTTTCGAACCTAAGTGAGAGGTATGTATATACCTCTAGCTCGACCTTGTGAGCCCGTTTTCCGATCATAACAGCTCGTTCGGAACTATGTTTTCCTTTAGTGAGATCATGTTCCGCTTTTAGATTAATTTTTTCTCTTAATAAAGGCAAGCCTCCGTATACTCTTTGAATTTGTCTCGATGAAGGAAGTTTTCCATAAGAATCTATTTCTGTAGCTGTGGGATAATGTCCACGTTCGTTATAAAAATCCTCATAACCTTTTTTGATTCGTTCTAGAGTCCATTTGACTTTTCCAGTTTTGAGCATTTTATTTTAAATAGAGGGTCTATGTCTATGAATGGTATTAATATTATAAATTCTAACAAATATATCAATGTCGCACAAGCCTACTATTATATATTTACATAATATATAAGATGTGTTATCGTACAGGTAGACCTTGAAAAAACCTTCAAACCCAAACTCAAACCTGCATAAAATATGAGCAAAAAAAACATTCTGGATGCGATCATTCTCCATCACTTACAGACCAATGGTGTTGGAATAGCTGTCGATACAAACATGATCCGTAAACATGTCATGGCTTACGACAAAGTTTCTTCTAATCTAACCATCTCCCTTCTCTTTGTTCTTTTGTACGTCATCTTTGTGGGATTTTTGAAGATTCCAAATTTTTCTTTTACAGGGTATATGACCACAAGCCAGAGTATAGATCTCTCGCTTGTCTCTACGGCAGTAATTTTGTCGGTGTCATTCTTCCTTAGAGCGTTAATTATGAATCGTAGGTACTTGAGGGTACTTCGTTGGGGCAATACTACTGGAAAATATGCCCATGAGATGCAATGCTCTGCTACCATCATCGCAAACATATTTGCCTTCGAAAAAGAATTTGGCAAAAGTCCTTTAGTCCTCGGACAGGAGGGTACAGAGAAGAAGTTTGTGATGATTTCTGTGAGGATTATTACTCTTAATGATTATGAACCTCGGGATGCTATTACTTTAGAAAAAGAGGAAATTTTTGGTAGAGTACTCGCGAGGATGCGTACTTCAGCCGAAAGACTTTTTCCTCTGAAGTCTGAGAAAGAAATCCTGACTTTGGCTTTGAGGTTGCGGGCCTTGGTACTAACACACTTTGGTTCCGAGTCGATTTTTCTTTAGAGGATTCTTTTTGAGCGAATTAATTAAGTAAGTTTTGTTCTTTTTAGTTTTCAGAAAGCCGGACGCACACAGTGTGAATCCGGCTTTTCCTTTTTTATTTTTTGTCGGTGGCGTTCTTTTTTAAATTATCGATGGCGGGGTTCCAGATATAAGGTATAAAAATATCATTGTATAAATAAACAACGGGTCTTTCTAGATATCTTTCCCAGATAGTAACGGTGACAGCTTTAACATAACCAAAGTTCTTTTTACTTTGATCTGATTCTATGGCACTTCTAATATCGAAGCCGATATAGCTCAAAACTATTATTATGACAACTACTATAAGAATAGTTTTTAAAAGTCCGGCTCCCCTATTCCTATTATTTATTTTTTTCATAATATAATTTTAGCTTTTATTTAATCGTAATTAAAGATAAGAAAGTGGATTAAGTTTTGCTTCCTGAGAAGATATTGGTATTGTAGCATTTTTACAATTTATGCTAGTTGTGAATTTTCTAACTTCTATTCCTTCTGTAGCATACACACCAAAATGTAAATGTGGGCCAGTAGAATATCCCGTATTCCCACTTAACCCTAATGTTTGTCCGGACTTTACTGCATCACCAGCATTTACGCTTATAGAAGATAAGTGGGCATATAGTGTGGATAGTCCATTATTATGATTTATTAGAACCCACTTACCTAAAGAAGCTCTCGGACAATATATATCAGTGTCACCTGTAGCTGTTATCTTTCCCGAACCAGCTGATGCTATCTGAGTCCCTATGATTGCTCTTAGATCTATAGCGTTGTGACCTTTTCCACTATATATTTGAGGATTTTTCGTAGCGAATTCTGTATTACCGAAATATTGGGTTACAAAACTCTTAAAATTAAGACTAGTTATTCCGGCTAGTGGCCACTTCAAAACTCCTGAACCGACGGGTGGCAAGCTTCTAGGATCGATAGCTATTTTAAGTTCATTTTCTAAAGCCGAAATTTCTGCTTCGAATGCATCTTTCTTTGCTTGTCTGTCGGCCATTAATTTTTTATATTCGGATTCTTTTGATTTTGTCTGTGCTAGTAGTGTGGCTTTTTCCTTCGCTGTTTGTTCTACAGATTTCGTCTGCGCAGACAGGTTATTTGTAAAAGAAATCAAATCCTGTTTCCTGTCTTCAGATTCAGTTTTTATATTTGATAGAGCCGTTTTTTTCTTTAGTATTTCAGCAATTTTTATTTTTAACTCTGATTGAAGGCTATTCATTTGCTCTACTTCATCCCATGTCTCAGATAGAGATTGACCAGATAATAGAAGTTCTAAGGTATCCTGATCTTGACTTTTTCTGATAATAGCTAATGCTGATGCAATAATTCTCTTATCTGTGTCGATAGAGTTCTCAGCTCCCTTAATTTGTAATGAAAGTCTATCTATATCATAGTTCACAGATTTGATCTTTTCTTTCGTCAAATCAATATCTTTTAACAATTTTTTCTTAGAAAGATCCAAAGTCTTTAGCACTCCTGATAAAGTATTTGATTCTTTCTGGGCTTTCTCTACTTCTAATTTATATGCTTCGATTTCTTTTTCTAATCTTTTTACTAATGAGTTTCTTTCTTCTATTTTTTGCTTTAAATCATCTATTGTGTCGGCTTTAGCTACAGGTGTATTAGGGAAAAAAGTTCCGTAAATGTAAAAGATAAAAATAGATAAAACTAAAAATGCTAGAATTTTAAAGTCCTTTCTATTTTGTTTTTCCGTATTAGTCGTATATTTTTTAAAGTTTCGAAAGAGCATTTTTTAATCTTTTTATCGATTCATCTTTGCCTAAGATTTCAGCTAGTATAAAAGGATCGGGGGACTGATCCCTACCAGATAATGCATAACGCATAGGCCATAATACTGCCCCCTTCCCTTTCTCCTCCGCGATCGGCCAGAGCGCACTTTTTACAGATTCTTTGGAAAAATCTTCAAGAGCTAAAATTTTCTCTAGTACTAAATTTAAATATTCTTTTGTATTTACTAAATCTTTTTCTTGGCGCCATTTTAAGGATTCTTTTGCGTAATCTGGCACTCCTTTTGTGAATGAAAGTTCTGTATTAAATAATTCTGGAATGTCTGAGAATTTGTTAATTTTTTCTTTAATTAATGGAAGAAGTTTCTCTGATTTCTCTCGTAAATTTTCTGGTAAAAAACTCTTTGCTTCTTCTCTAAATTCTTCGGCGGTCATTTTCTCAATATATTTTTTGTTTACCCATCCGAGCTTTTCTTCATTAAAAATGGCGCCACTCTTTTGCACTTTAGAAAGGTCGAAAGTTTTTACTAGCTCATCCATTGTGAAGAGTTCCTGATCTGTACCAGGATTCCAACCTAGAAGAGCCATAAAGTTAATCATTGTTTCTGGTAAATACCCTTTTTCTCTATATTCTGTAATTGCCAAAGCACCTTTTCTCTTAGAAAGTTTTGATCTATCCGGAGCTAAGATTAAAGGCAAATGAGCATAAAGAGGTGTGGGTGCGCCGATAGCTTCCTGTATTAGTATGTGGCGAGGTGTATTAGAAATATGATCTTCTCCTCTGATAACGTGAGTGATTCCCATTTCAAAATCGTCAACAACCACAACCAAATGGAATACTGGTTCTGTCATGCTTTTAGCTATTACGAAATCTCCGAGTTCTGTAGTATCGAATTCAATATCACCTCTTATAAGATCATTGAACTTTACTTTTTTATTTGGATTTTTAAATCGTATCACTTCTGCTCGGTCACCTTCTTCTTTTGGAGTTTCTTTCGATACATAAGCATGCCCACTTTTTATCAACTTTTCAATATAGCTTTTATGTATGTCCGCCCTCTCGCTTTGACGAAAGAATTCATCATGTTTAAAACCGAGCCAGTTAAGACTTTCTAATATATTTTCCTCGTATTCTTTCTTTGATCTAGCTTTGTCGGTATCTTCAATACGAAGTACGAACTTTCCCCTATTCTGTAAGGCAAAAAGATAGCTAAATAAAGCAGTTCTGTAATTACCAACATGAAGTAAACCAGTAGGACTAGGCGCAAAGCGCGTTACAACTTTTGATGACATGATAGCACTAATTATAGCTTAATTTTGGGACAAAAAGCAAAAAATAATAAAGGGGCCTCTGAACGGGTTAGCGAAGCGCTTTAGTGAAGAGACCCCTTTATTATTTTTTGCTTTTACTATATTTTTATCCCTTGAACTCTGGAATGTCTAGCAAAGCCTTGAACATTTTCATTACGATACCACCTTTACTGTCGCGAATAGGTAAATCTTTTGCGATGTCGAATGCCTTATCACTTCCAGCATCTGTGTGAAGCATTGCGTAGTAAACTCCACCGTCTACAGTACTTTCTGTAAGATCTACTGTTAGCGGTGCTACACCTTTATCCATCCACGCATATCCGATGACTGCTCCTGGTGCCCCTGCATTGTCTTTATGAATAACTACGAATCCTGCACTTCCTAGCTGAACTGTAGAAACATAGACTCTGTTACCTGGGAACTGGTCGGAAATAATAATTCTATTTAATTCGTTTGTATTCTGATTCTGAGTTACTGGGTTCTGATCATCTGTACCAGTAGTAGAAGGACCTCTAAACACAAAATAACCTATTAGTGCGAGAACTATCACAATCACTAGGACTGTAATACCCCACTGCCAAGGCTTCATACCTGTCTCATTTGGTTCCATATATTTTTATAATTAAACTAATAATAAAAACTAAAACAACTAATAACTTTAACGACTCCTATATTATACCATTTAAACTTTCTCATGTTCAAGTGCAATGTCTAATATCGCCTGAGCTATCTTCTCTGAAGCATCTCTCTTTGCAAAATTAAGGGCATTTTGAGCCATCTTTGCACGCTCTTCGGGTCTACTTATCAGTCTATCTATTTCCCCTACTATGACATGTGGGGTGAAATTTGTCTCCTCTATAATAGTGCATGCACCAGTTCGTGCATATGCTAAAGCATTATTTGTTTGATCTCTACTAACCTCTCTGGAAATCGGAACAATAATAGATGGAACTCCCCAGCATGCTATTTCAAATATTGCAGAACCTGCTCTGGAAATTATTAAATCACTTGCTCCAGCAGACATACGAGTAGCTAATTCATTTAAATAATCAAACGGTTTATATCGCCCTGCGTTCGGATTATTTTTTAAAATAACAGTCATTAAATTATTTATTTCTTCGAAATTTGCAATACCAGTCTGATGAATTATTTGATATTTAGAAACTAAATCTGGAATAGCTGTGACTATGACATCGTTTATTTTCTTTGCCCCTTGTGATCCGCCTATTATTAAAATAGTAGGAATTTCAGGATTTAACTTTAGGTATTCATGAGCACCATTTTTTAAAGGAGTCATAATACTTTTCCTAATAGGATTACCTGTCCAAGCCACTTTCTCTTTAGGAAAATAACTAGCTGATTCAGGCCAAGAAACGGCAATTTTCTTAGCAAATTTAGCAGACCAAAGGCTAACTCTTCCCGGTACTGTGTCAGAATCATGAATGATTACTGGTATTTTTAATAATCTGGCCGCTAAAAGTGTAGGGAAACTAGCATATCCCCCTTTACTAAATACGACATCTGGATAAATATCATAGAGAGTAAAAATAGCGCTAAAGATTCCAACTGCCGTCTTAAATAAATCTACGAAATTCATTAAGGAAAAATAATTTCTTCTTTTTCCTGCGTATACTCTTCTGAACTGAATTCCCTGATCGTATAGAGAACGAGGGTCGTATTCGTTTGGAGCTAGATAGAAAAATTGTGGATCCAGAATTCTATTCTCACGTATCTTCTCGTCTAGTGCTTCGGCTACTGCCATTATAGGATAGAAATGACCGCCTGTTCCTCCACCTGTAAATACTATTTTCATAAATTTTTTATTTTGTAATTTTTATCTTATAAATATTTTTTACTTTTTTATCATCTGCTCTTTCGACTTGCGGATATATTTAATACTATACCCATTTGACTAATAATAAGTGCTAAAGCTGTGCCACCATGACTTACGAATAATAATGGCATACCTGATAAAGGAATAATTCCAAGCATGGAACTGATATTCATATATGATTCTACAACTACCAGTATAACAATACCGACCACTACCAGTCTAGCGAATAGATCCAAGGATTTAGAGGCTATACGCAAACCTCTAATTACGAAGAATAAATAAAGTAAGACCAAAGTGATAGTTCCGATGAAGCCGAATTCTTCGGCTCCGACAGCGAAGATAGAATCCCCAATAGGTTCTGGTAAATAGTTAAACTTTTGCACACTTTGCCCTAACCCTCTACCCACTAAACCTCCAGATCCTATAGCTATTAAAGATTGTTTGATTTGATAACTAGAACCTTGGGTGTCATGACTAGGATCAAAAAATGTTTTTATACGTTCCATGGCGTATGGTCTCGTAAAAATAATTCCACCCATAAGTATGATACCAAGTATTGCTATATATCCTAAATATCTAAATTTAATCCCAGCCACGAAAATCATAATAAAACCAGTGCCTAGGATAACGATCATAGTATCAGTGTCTCTTTGAATTAACATTAAGACGGCTACTACAGATGAGATAACTATAAAAGGGATTACTCCGGACTTTAGAGAATTAATTTTGTCCCGATATTTATTTAACCATGAAGCGAGGTAAATAATATATCCAATTTTTAAAAATTCCGATGGTTGAATAGTGATACTTCCAATATGAATCCATCTGCGTGCTCCACCATGCTCTAATCCTAAGCTCGGTATAAAAATTAAAAGATTGATTACGATGGCTGTTACGAAGACGATTAAAGAATATTTTCTCCAGAAAGTGTATGGAATTTTAGAACAAATAAATAGACCGATGAGACCAGCTATTAAACCGAGTGTTTGCATCAGAACCACGCTACTAGAGCCTGTTTCTTTAATAGTTAAACTTAGCGCTGCTGAATAGAACATTAAGAAACCCACTCCTGTTAGAAGTAATACGGTAAATAAGAAAGGTTTGTCAACTTTAATTCTATTCATTTACAATGTTTTTTTCAATGGAATCTAAATCATTTTTGATATTTTGAAATTCTGGTAAATCTTCGATTTTGGAAACTCCAAGATGAGATAAGAGGTCGAAAGTTGGTTTGTAGAGAAAACTTCTGCTGTTATTCGGATTTGAAATGCGTTCTATGAGTCCTCTGATTAAGAGATTTCTGAGAATGAATTGTGAGTTTACACCACGGACATAATCTATATCTGCTCTCGTAACTGGACTTTTGTAAATAATAATAGATAGGGTTTCTAGGCCGGCTTTACCGAGGTCACGAATAAGTTCTTCTTTTGTAATCTTCTCTATCACGGGAGATATTTCTTTAACAGTGGAAATTTGAACTTCGTCTTCGAGACGGACTAAAGCGAGACCACTCTTAGTGTCTATTAGTCTTTGTTCTAAATCATTCAAACCTTTTTCTATTTGCTCTAAGTCTACAGATAAAGATTCTGAAAGTTTCGACTTCTTTATGGCCTCTCCTTTGTAAAATAAAATAGCTTCTATTTGAGCATCTAAATTCATAGATAAATTATAGCATATGAAGTATAATATCAAAGAACTACTTAATATTATGATCGATAAAATCTTAAGACATATAGAGAAATTAATACCCATAGTGGTATATAATTTTTTACGTCCGTATTATCACTTCTGCTTATCGTTTGCGGGGGCTTTAATTTACCGATTCCCTTCTAGAAATATTAAAATAGTTGCTGTCACGGGGACAAAAGGAAAAAGTTCCACGACTGAAATAGTGAACGCTTTTTTAACCGAAGCGGGATATAAGACTGCCCTTTCTAATACTATTCGTTTTAAGATTGGAGATGAATCTATAGATAATAAATATAAAATGTCCATGCCGGGACGTTTCTATATGCAAAGATTTCTCAGGCGGGCAGTAGATGCCAAATGTGATTATGCTGTAGTGGAAATTACTTCTCAGGGAGCTATTACCTACCGTCATTTATTTATAGATATGAACGCTTTAATTTTTACAAATATTTCTCCTGAGCATATAGAGGCACACGGATCTTACGAGAATTATTTAAATGCAAAGCTTTCTATTGGTGATGCTTTGGCGAAATCAAAGAAAAGACCGCGTGTACTCGTGGTAAATAAAAATGATAAAGAAGCGATGAAATTTTTAGAAAAATCGGCGGATATAAAGGAAACTTATTCTGTTAGGGATGCAGAGCCGTATGAGATTAAGAAAGAAGGAATTGACTTTACTTTGAACAGCGAAAAGATTTCCTCTCATTTGTCTGGTTTGTTTAATTTATACAATATTCTCGGTGCTATTAGTTATGTAAAAACAGAGGGTGTTTCAAATGGAATAATTAAGGTGGCGCTGGATAAATTAGGCGGAATTCCAGGCAGAGTTCAGAATATTGAAGCAGGTCAAGACTTTAAAGTGATCGTGGATTATGCTCATACACCTGATTCTTTAGAAAAGGTTTATCAAGTTTTCGAACATACGAGAATGATTTGTGTGCTCGGAAATACTGGCGGTGGCAGAGACACTTGGAAGAGAAAAGATATGGCTTTAATAGCAGACAAATATTGCGATGAAATAATCTTAGCAAACGAAGATCCCTACGACGAAGATCCTATGAAAATAGTTAGTAAGATGAAAAGCTTTTTACCAGAAAACCGTGGACAAATAATAATAGATCGTCGGGAGGCTATAAACAAAGCTATTTCCCTAGCTCGTGCAGGTGATACCGTTATCATCACCGGAAAAGGAACGGATCCATATATCATGACGGCAAATAATACGAAGATCGAATGGAGTGATGCGAAAGTGGCGTATGAAGAAATAAAAAATATACACAACAAAAAATAAATATGAGTAATTTGTGGTACTTTTAATATCGTGGCGTGCCAATACTTTCGGTTTCCATGTGAATGTCTTCGAAATGTTTGTCTTGGCTGGCGTTTATGACTCCTTGTTTTACGAGTTCAAGCATTGCTAGAAAGCTGACGATGACATTTACTCTTTCGGCTTTGTGTACTGATGAGAATTCGCGGAAGCTCATTCGGAGACTGTTCTGTACACGCTTCGCTAGGCTGTTGATCATTTCTTCAAGGCTGATAACTTTTCTAATAGTCGTCTTTGGTAGATTATCTTTTTTTATTAGAGCGTGTATGGCTCCGATTACTCTTTTTGCTCCTTCTAAAATATTTTCTTTTGTCATCGATTCATCTGGTGCAAATACTGGGATCACTTTTCTGGACTCAGCGAAGAAAATTAAATCTTTGCCAAAGACAGCAGATATATGTACTGAGGCGTCTTTTATTTTTTGATAAATTATAAGACGTTTTTCTAAGTCACCAATATTTCCCACTTCCTCTTCTGTTAGATTTAATGTGGGTAATAATGATTTTGATTTTATAAGTAAAAGTGTCGAGGCTATAAGTATAAAGTCTGCTGATTCGGCTATTGGAAAATTTTCAAAAGATTTAAGATGTTCTATGAAATCATCTGCTACTTTCGAAAGCGAAATGTCGTTTATAAAAAGTTTCCTTTTTTCTATGAGAGATAAGAGTAGCTCGAGTGGACCTTCGAATTCTTGGGTTTTAATATTGAACGGGGACATGCATATATTTTAACAGGGTTAAGAAATAATTGGAAATTGGAAATAAGAAAGAGCGCCAAACCCGAAGATCTGGCGCCCACTGTCTTTTTTTCTGCTTTTCTTTTTTCCGTTTTTTTTCATCCGCCCGATGATCGGTCGGGCGGTTCATCACCGTCTTTCCGCTTTTTTTTGGAGGATCTGGTGACCGGCTCCGCAAGTGTGGTTCCCCCACACAGTACGGTAGGCCGGGCACCAGATCGAGGCGACACGGGACCAGACTTACCAAGAACGTTCCAAATTCTTGGCCCAGCAAGAGCATTTTTGCCTTGAACTGATTTTTATACCCGAACATGATTTTGCAGGATCACGCTCAGGGCCTGTGCGATGCGCACATAACCCTTTGGCATTTTTCGGTCTTTTAGGAGACGACCCCTCTTGAATCACGCTTGGTTGCAAACCATACGCGATG
>JAUSHF010000044.1 GCA_030648705.1 bacterium | reverse complement strand
GCGCTTGATGGGCAACGTTTGCAATTTACCATCAGTTTCGAACAATCACGCGCCTCCGACGAAGTTCGTCGGGCACTTGAGGAAATCGAGGATTGGTCTGATCCCAAGGTCAAAGTCCTGGATTGAAAGATTCGACGTCAGCCTGATCAGGGCTGACGACAGTCCAGATATCACACAAGTGTGCGATATCTGGATTTTTTGTTAAAAATTTTATGAAGAAATATTTTTCTGGCCGAACTAAATATTTTTTGAGATGCTCGAGGCGTTTGATCCTGCGACGAAGCCAGTGGTCCAGCAGATTTGCAAACTGTAGCCACCGGAAGGTCTGTTGATATTGAGGATGTCGCCGGTGAGATATAAATTTGGATAAAGTTTAGAGGTCATTGTTTTGAAATCCACCTCATTAAGATCTACACCACCTGAAGAGACAATAGCATTTTCAGGACTCATTAGACTATGAACTTCCATACGAATATCTTTTAACACATGCATTAAGCGTATTTTTTCTTCGCGAGTAATGCTGTGATTCGGCTTGTCCTCGTCGATTCCTGATTTCTCGGCGATGGTAGAAACGAGTGCAGAGGGAACTATTGAAGAGAGAGCATTTTTGAACTTTTTATTAATATTTTCCTTAAATATTCTTTCTAGCTCCGTTTTTATAGTTGAGAAATCAAAATTCGGCATTAAATCTAAACTAATAATAACATCTCCATAAGGAATTAATTCATTTATTTTTCTACTCATATTTAATATTGTCGGGCCACTAATACCGAAATGAGTAAAAAGAATTTTTCCTTTTTTCGATTCTATTTTTTTATCATCTTGGAAAATACTTATTTTAATTTCAGGCATCGCGACTCCTTGTAAATTTCTAACCCACTCGTCTTTAATATTTACTGGCACTAGAGCAGAGTCGGGTTTAATCATCTTGTGGCCAAGCTTACTAAGCCAGACGAAACCGTCACCCGTAGATCCTGTCTTAGGATAGGATTTACCACCAGTAGCTATTATGAAAGATTTGGCGAATATTTCTTCCCCATTTTCTAAAATTACTGACTTTATGATACCAGCTTCGCCCACTAATTCTTTAACAGCTGAATTAGTCTTTACAGTAACGCCACCTTTTTTAATATATGAAAGCAATACACCTAATACCGATTCCGAGGAATTACTGACTGGGAACACACGCCCTTCATTTTCGACTTTGGTAGGCACACTATGTGATTCGAAAAACTCTATAGTATTTTTAGAATTCCATTCCGAAAAAGCAGAGAAAAGAAATTTTCCGTCTCCCCTGAATTTTTCGAGAAATTTACGATTATCAAATTCAGCATTTGTAACATTGCATCTGCCACCACCAGTTACTAGTAGTTTTCTACCAAGTTCGGGATTTTTCTCTAGCAAAATTACTTTTGCACCAAGTTCACCCGCTCTTCCAGCAGACATCATGCCAGCAGGACCGCCACCGATGACAGCGACATCCCAAATATTTGGCTTTTTTTCTGATATCTTTTTTTCTGATATTTCTTTCATAATAAACATGTTAACATAATATATGGTAATTAATTAGTTAAAATTAATTTTAAGAAAAGAAAATCGGACGTAATCACACTACGTCCGATTTTTTGCAACACAATGGAACACAACAAATTTGATTACATTCGATTTTCGGTCACACCCGATTACAGAATCCCAGAGGCAATATTCGCCAAATTAGAGCGAACGCCGATTTTCAGTTTGAGATTACCAAATATCTCCTGACCATTGAACACGGAAATGGCTTTTGCTAATCCATTTGACCTTGAGTCTAAATAATTTCCATCTACCTGAGCCAAGTCTCCAGTTAGGACCATTTTTGTTCCAGATCCAGCGCGGGTGATGGCCGTCTTCACATCATGAAGAGAAAAGTTTTGTGCTTCATCAAAGATGACAAAGGAGTAATTTAGAGTATCGCCACGAACGTAATTAACTGGCAAAATCTCCAGTCTTTTGTCCTTCAAAAGATCGTCCACTGATAAATGTAGATTCGGTAGTTGACCTTTCGCTTTGTCTGACACTTTTCTTTCTTCCTTACCATTCATCACCAGATTCATATTCGAGATAATCGGTCTCGTCCATGGGGAAAACTTCTCATCAATAGTTCCAGGAAGGAAACCTAGTGGATCTCCCACTTCCTTAGTGGGACGAAATACAATAATCTTCTGAAATTCTTTACTCATGAGCATTTTATAGCCCGCAAGCAAAGCCATTAAAGTCTTTCCTGTTCCAGCAGGGCCCCAAAGTGCTACGAGATCGATGGCTGGATCAGAAACTAGTGATATTGCAAAAGACTGCTCAGAATTTTTAGGATAGATTTTTCCCTTCCGATCTGCCATTGGTGGTTTAGGAACCAGTCTCAAAGTCTTCGTAGTATCTTTGAAGATTGCTAGCGCTGTGGTCTTATTTGTTTCTCCAATCAGTTCCAGACACATGTTTGGGTAAAGATGTTTGAACAGTGATTCACTGAATCCTGCTTCAGACACATTCACGAAACCTTTCTGGTGAATAAGTCTGATAGCGTTGTCGTTAACTGTGACACTCATGAATCCAGAAGGTAACTCATCGATTTCCGCTGTTTTATCACTCTCGAAATCCTCGGCTTTAAGTCCCATTGATCGCGCCTTTAAGCGCATGTTGATGTCTTTGGTAACTAGGATAACCTGCTGTTCTTTGTTTGCGTCAGCAAGTTTCTTGACCAAGAAAATGATGACATTGTCAGCAGTATTGGCCAGAACGGAACCATTGTTTCCGAAATTTCTATTCTCAATTTCCACACGGATGTTTCCGCCTGATGGAGTCTTAACCCCTTTCGAAAAATCACATCCGTCGAGCAGGGCCTCGAGCTGTCTCGATGCTTCTCTCGCAGACCATGAGATTCTCGATTCGACGCTTTTTAGTCGATCTAATTCTTCGATCGCTCGAAGAGGGATGACTAGGCGGTTATCTCCAAAAGCCGACCAAACGTTGACAGGATCGTGAAGAATCACGTTTGTGTCTAATACGAATGTTTTGGGAGGGTTTAACATTATTTAGTTGGTTTGTTGTTTAACTGTGGAGAACAAAATGTCACACGACATTTTCTGTATATACTTTATACCTGTTTAAATAAACCTACAAATTTAAAAGATTAAAAAATGTGTTATAATTTTCTTTGTAAATTACTAGAAAGTTTAATAAAAAAATTTAAAAATAAAAATTATGACTAAAAAAGAAATTTTAATTTGGGTTGGTGTGGTGACGGCTATAGCAGTGATTCTATTCGGACTCGTAACACTCGGTGGAGGTATTTCCGATAATGGCAAAGGTAATGGAAAGCCAAAACTTAAAGACCTTATCACAGAAAATGATCACACTTTAGGAACAAAAACGGCGAAAGTTACTCTCGTAGAGTACAGCGATTTCCAATGTCCAGCATGTAAGATTTATCATGCACCTTTACAGAAGGTGTTAGAAAAATATGGAGATAAAATCCAGTTCGCTTTCAGACATTTTCCATTACCACAGCATAAATTAGCGCCACTCGCTTCATATTATGCAGAGGCAGCTGGAAAGCAAAATAAATTCTGGGAAATGGGAAATGTTTTGTATGAAAAACAGGAAGAGTGGTCAATTTTGTCCGAAGCTGATGCCGAGAATAAATTTATTGAATACGGAAAGGCTTTAGGTTTAGATGTGGAGAAATTAAAGACAGATTCCACACTTCAGGAATTTAAAGACAGGATAGTCACTGATAAGGCCAGTGGATCCAGAGCTGGTCTAGAATGGACTCCTACTTTTTATCTAAACGGTGAACGCATGGAGTCTTCTAATTCTGAAGAAGAATTCATACAGCAGATAGCGGAAAAGTTACTCTAAAAAATTGACACGTTAAATTAAATATTGCTTATATCTTTTTTTACATTTTAAGCTTTACTTATCCCCATTTTTGGGAGTTTTTAGGTGCTAAAGACGATATAATATACTCACACATAAAAGAATGATGAGAGGGACTAATTAAGTCTCGTTTGTGACTGTTTAAAATCGCAAAATGCACTTAAGATTTTTCAAAAAAAACCACTTTAGAATATACTCAAAATGCTTTTTTACAGTACTTTTTGTACTAACACTTTTTGTACCGATAAACCAAATAAAGGCTTATGATTTCTCACAAATAAACCTTGATCCCATTACCGTTCTAAATATTCTCTCAGAAACTCTCATAAATGATTTTGATTCCATAACATACTATCTCGATAATTATAGTGGAAGCATTTCTGATTTGGGTGTAAATACATTCGAAAAAATTCCTAATATTTCTTCAAATTCTAAATCAATTTTTAGTAACTTATTTGCAAATATTGGCGAGAATGTTCTCTTTGCAAATGAAGTTGCCAATAATAATTTTGATTATCTTGCGCTAGTGAACGAAATTACTTTAACAGATTTTTCTGAGATATTTTATTCCACAGGAAATATATTTAATGGCGGTACACAGATTTCTGCTTCAGCTCTAGATGGAACAAAAAATATCATAAATGATTCTGTTAGCTGGTTAGGAGATAAGACTAATAATTTTCTATGTTGGAGTTTCATAACTTGCGATTACAGAACTTTTACGGACAATACTTTTCCGGTCAAATTTGTGATTGATGCCGAAGTAACAAATGAATATTCTAATAATAATGTAGCCACGAGTACAGTTAAGACTAGCTCAGTCGTTGTCGATAATACAAAAGAAATATTTAGTAAAACTTCAATCTCACCAAATCAAGAAAAAAAGATTTTTGTAACAAATAATTACACATCATCAAATCAGAGAGATTATTCTGATGAAATAATAAATCTTGAACAAAAAATAAGTTCACTTAATAATGATGTTTCAAAATTATACAACTCATCAAATTTAGGCAAAAGACAAGACATTCGCACTCAGGATAACTTCTCTGATGATTTAGCTGATTTATCAGTAACTCTTAGAGCTACTATTCCTATTTCGGCGTCTACTACAAACTGGAACTCTTTCTTCGACACTCCTTCCACCAGAATCACAGCAGGTACTGGGCTCTCATGGAGTGGTAACACACTAAATGCCAGTGCCTCAGGTGGTTCAAACTGGACACTAGGTAATGGATTCCTCAGAACCTCTACTACCACAGATGGTGTCCTCGCTTCATACTTTAATGCTACGAGTACTACGGCTACTTCGACTTTTGCGGGATATGTCGGAATCGGGACGACTACGCCAGGTACAAACCTTACTGTAGCGGGAAATGGTTTCTTTACTGGTGGCATCGGTATTGGTATTTTAAATACTATTGCTAATACTTTCAGAGTCGGTCAATGTGTCACTGGTGATACGAAACTTCGTAGACGAAGAAAAATAAATAGAAAGAAGAATGTAGAAGATTTTAATGATAGTGAAGAAGAATATGAGTATGACGAAGTTCAGATAAAAGATATAAAAGAGGGAGATGAAATACAATCTCTTAATGAAAAGACTGGAACCCTCGTCTGGTCAAAGGTAAAACAGTTAGCATATATGGGTAATAAACCTATATTCAAACTTACAACTGAAAGTGGTAAGAGCATAAGGACGACAGGGAATCATCCCTACTTTGTAAAAACTAATAAAGATAAAAATATTAATAATTTTTCGAATACTGTAGTATTAATTGATTATTCAAATATAAAAGCTTGGCTACGCAATAAAGATTTCTCAATAGATCTTGAATTATTAATTAAAGTATTTCATTCTCTTAATATAAAAGATGTAAGATTTTATTATGGTTCAGATTTAGAAAATCCGAATATACTTGGTTTCTTCAAAAAGCTAAAATCATTTGGATATTTAGTTATAACAAAATCTATTCAGTATTTCAGAGTAAGTCTATCTTCACTTCTACAGCAGAAAACCAATAGACAATTAATTGAAAATATCAGTGAATCTTTTAAGAAAAGTTTAGACAGTGAAGCAAATCGTTTAGAAAAAGAGGATATTTCTTTGCTTACACCTAAGGCAAACTTTGATGTAGAGATAACTACGGATGCTATCTTCTCAATGGGAAAAGCAGATCAAGTTGTTCTATTTTCTGGTGATGGCGATTTTGCATATCTTATTAAAGAATTGAAAAAAAGAGGAAAGAACGTCACAGTAGTCTCTGGTAGAAAATCACTATCTGGTGAGCTTGTTCGTGAAGCAAACAAATTTGTAACCTTAGAAAGATTTGCCCTAACAGTCATTGGATTAGTATATAGTGTACATAATGCAAAACCTGCCCGAAGGCAGGTCTTGAAAAACTGTAGTGATAGTATAGCAAGCCTATTAGAATTGTCAAATACTTTGGCTGTGAATAATACTTATGGTTCGTGGAATAAGGTTATGGATATTAAAGTTGGTCAAAGTATAGCTATAGTAAAGGATGAAAAGACAATCTGGGATCCAATTCTAAATATAGAATCTCTTTCTTCAGAGGATGTTTTTGATATTGAAATAGAAAATACTCATAACTTCATCGGTAATGATATAGTAGCTCATAATACTGCTTTTCATGTGAATTCTTCTGGTAATACTTTGGTGGGTGGTGATCTAAATGTTACTGGTACTACTACTCTTGCTAATGCTTCTACTACAGCTATTACAAACTCTGGTTCTACTTGGCTTACTTCATTATCGATAGGGGGTCTAGCAGTAAATTCAAATGGACTTGTCTATAGTAGTGCTACTACTACTGCTGGTACTGGTCTCGCATATTTTGGTAATGCTTTTAATGTTAATACTAGTCAAAATATTTCTGTTCTTTCTAATCTTTCTTCCAATGGTGCCATTCTAACTTCTGGTAGTAATGGTACATTAGGAATTTACACTGGTACTTCTTGTACAAATCAATTCATCCGTTCACTAGATGGCAGTCTTGTTTCTACTTGTGCTTCTGTCGCTAATACTGATCTTACTAATTCTACTATTGGTCTGACTAGTACTGGTAGTATTACTGTTGGTTCTTCTCCTATTTCTCTTGGAGGTACTTCTGCTTTAAATTTGAATATGGCTAATGAGAATTCTTGGATTGCTAAACAGACATTTGTGAATGCTTCTACAACAAATCTTTCTGTGGGAACTACTGCATATTTTCCTGGCTCTGGTATTTGGGATTCGGGTGGCAACGTCGGCATCGGGACGACGAGTCCTGATACAAAATTATCCATAGTCGGTACGACAACCATAACCGGGCATACGCCTCTTATATTTCGAGATACCGATGGCTCTGTTTTATCAAGATTCGAAGTATATCCTGCCTATAATGGAGCAGTTACGCCAGCAAATTTACAAGAAAATTTTCGAATTGGAGCCAATCTTGCCGGAGATTCTTCTGTTATAACTACTGCACTTGGAAATATAGGGATAGGAA
>JAUSHF010000003.1 GCA_030648705.1 bacterium | reverse complement strand
GTGAGCGTCTGAGTTTACCTGTCTGACCGTTTATAATAGCAAAGATGATGAATATACCGTCTTCAGCTAACATTTGTCTATCTCTGATAACAACTTCCTGAATATCTCCTATGGCAAATCCATCTACCATCACGATATTCGAAGGTGCTTTTTCTTTTATTCTGACTATTTTCTTTCCGCCGTCCTGTATTTCTACTATACATCCATTATCTGGAATAATAATATCTTCATCTTTAAGACCGCGAGCTTTAGCAATCTCTGAGTGAACTCTTAACATATAGTGATATCCGTGAACAGGTATAAAGAATTTAGAATGAATCTTCTTATGAATCCACATAGTCTCATCTTTATTCGCATGACCTGATGAGTGAACATCGGCAATCTTGTAGTGAATAATATTTGCACCCTGTCTGGAAAGGTTATCTTTTAACTTCTGAACGGCGCGCTCATTACCTGGAACGATAGATGAAGAAAGTAGGATAGTATCTCTCTTACCGATCTTAATATGCTTATGAGTCTTATTCGCAATTCTCATCATAGCTGCGAATTCGTCTCCCTGAGCTCCTGTAGCTAGAATGATAATTCTCTCTGGTGGATACAGATCCATTTCCTCAGTGGGAATCAGAGTTTCTTTTTTAGTTTTTAATATACCTAGATATTTCGCTATCTCGATATTATTTTTCATACTTCTTCCTTCGACGGCCACTCTTTTTCCATATTTTTCAGCGAATTCGATAATCTTAATAATACGTTCTAGAAGGGAGGCAAAGGTGGCAATCAATAATCTACCTTGAGAATTTTTAATAATTTCTTCAATGTTTTTATGAACTTGTTTTTCTGGCATTGAGAAGCCGGGATTCTCTACGTTTGTAGAATCAGCAAGCATTAGTAATACATTTCTGTCTTTAAACTTTTTATCGTACTCCGCTTCTTCTTCTACTGTAGGTACTCCATCTACGTGATCTAGCTTTAAGTCTCCAGTATGAACAATGTCACCGAATGGTGTACCTAAGATAACTCCCATTGAATCTGGAATGGTATGAGTCACGGCAAAGAAACTGATTTTAAAGTCACCGATAGTCAAAGTCTGATCCTTCTCTACTATTTGAATATTTAATGGATCTTCATGAGGGAATTCTTCCTGACGTTTCTTAATCATTACTGTAGTAAGATTACGACTGTAAAGAGGGGGATTACCGATACGAGGCATAATATAAGGGATACCGCCGATGTGGTCTAAGTGTCCGTGAGTGATAATGACGGCCTTAACTTTAGCTTTTCTTTCTTCTAAATATTTAGTGTTTGGAAGAATATAGTCAATACCGGGAGTATTCTCATCTTTAAATTGGAAACCGATATCTACTACTACTATAGTGTCTCGGAATTCGAACATTGTCATATTCTTTCCGATTTCCTCCACTCCTCCAAGAGGAATTATTCTAATACTATCTGGAGCCAATGCTGGAACTGTATCAGCAATCTTCTTTGTAAAGTTTATTTGTACTGGACGATGAGATCTCTTACTATTACGTAGACTTTTTCTAGCTGGTGTCTTATGACCACTTAAGCTTGGTGCAGAGCTTGCTGAATGAGTGTGGATATGAGCGGGAGCGTGTGTGTGGACTTGCGAATGAGTATGAGAATGACCGCCGATGGCCGTAGCGGATTGCACCAGAGTAGGCTTAGGGGTGTTTACCGTTGGATTAGAAGCAACTTTTGCACTGAATACAGCACTTAGATTATTCTTACCGAAGTGTTTTCTCTTATTGTATGTTCTTTTTTCTGAATTAGAATTAGAAGGATTTATATTTGATTCCATGATTATATTTATAATTTATTTTTTATTTTAAAAATTTCCAAATTTTATCTGTTAGCACGTACCATTCAGAGATATTGTTCCATCTATCACTAGGTCTCGCGGTGTACTTAATTACTGAACCCTTAACATCTTTCGATAATGCATATGCGTATGTGGGTGAGAAGAGGAATATTGCGGGTAAATCTTTTTGTAAATATTCTGCTAATTTCTGAATGTCTTTTTGTCTAGCATCTTTATCATTTGATATTCTTATTCTCTCTAGAATCTTATCTACATCTGTATTTGTATACATTGCTACATTTAATCCAGAAGGTTTAATTTGTGAAGAATGCCAGAAGGAGTATAAATCTAGGTCTCTACCGATAACTTCTCCGAACAATAATGAATCGTATTTCCTAGTAGCTATTATATTTTGTGTTAAATCTCCCGATTCAAATATTTTAACTGTGACATTTGCACCTATTCCTTTCCACTCATCTCTTAATATTTCGGCTGTCTTTTTTAATTCTGGAGAATTTGATGTAGAAATTGAAAACTCTAATTTAATAACATCTCCGGTAGTATCTGCCTTCTTCGCGCTTGATGTCTTATTCGCAGTAGCTATTTTCTTTTGATATATTCCATCTACACCTTTTGTCCAGCCATTTTTCTCTAATAATGCTATGGCCAAGGCTGTGTTTGGAATCTTACTATCATCCGGAGATATATTTAAATCTAAATTATTTGATGAAATATTTGGTATCGGGCCATAAAGTGGTTCTCCGAAACCGTTAACTGCATTTTTAATAATATCTTCACGATTTACTGCTAATGCTAGAGCCTTTCTAACTTCTGGAATTCTTAGTACCGGTGAATAACTTTGATTAAAAAATATTCCGAAAGATCTAGCTAATGAGGTTTTGTTTAAAGTGATATTTGAATTTAATAATGCGGAACTTGTAGCTTTCTCTGAACTAATTCCTGCTATGTTGTCTATATTTCCGCTATCTAAAGCATTTAATAGATCATCCTCATTCTGGTAAAAAAGAATATTGAAATTGTCTATATAAGGTCTGCCTTTAATATATTTATCAAACGATTTGAGATTATATGATGTGATTATTCCACTCGAATCACTATTTACTTTAGATACTTTATATGGACCTGATCCGATAGATACTACATTGTAATTACTGAAGGGGAAACTATTTGAATCTATTTTTTCCCAAATATGTTTAGGTAATATTCCAACGGTAGCGATTTCTAGGAAGCCTGAGTAAGAATTCTTTAATATGAATTTAATAGTTCTCTCGTCTATTTTTTCTACCGTTATGCCTTCCCAATTAGCTCTTTTTAAACTCTTTATAGAAGGGTCTAGGATCTTTTGAATTGTAAAAATAATATCATCAGAAGTGATAGGTGTTCCGTCATGAAATACTGCATTTTCTTTGATATCGAAAGTATAAACTGTGCCATCATCGGAAATAGTGTATGATTTTGCTAAATCATTCTCTAAATCACCTGATGAAGACACTTTCATTAAACCTGAATATATGAGAGATGATATATCTTTATCCGAATCGCTAATTGCTAACACGGGATTGACAAAGCGAGGTGAACCTATAATTCCTTCAGACAATGTTCCTCCTCTAGCTGGGACTTCTATTTTAAAGTTATCATTTACCTTTAATAGTAAAGTAATAGAAGATATGGAGAAAATTAAGACGAATACTAGGAATATAATCCACTCCATTAGAGAGAACTGTTTGATTATGGAATTTATTTTCTGTTCGCTTTTAAGCGTGATTGGGCGCGAGAGCGCTTTGAATATGTTTTTCACAATTTTAAATTAAAAGATATTATCTAAAAATAAAAGATAAAATGGTAGATGCTACGAAAAGTATAGCGATTATAATAGTTACGTTAAATAAAGACTTCTCTAAACCACGTCTGGTGTGGAATGCTGAGCTAAAGTTATCTCCTCCGCCGAAAGCTCCTCCTAGAGAAGAGCCTGTCTTTTGCATAAGAACTAGCACAGCTAGTAATATAGCTAGGACGATTTGTATATAAGGTAATGCTGTCAGAAGCGAATTCATTAAATATTATCTTAGCATATTTATTTTAAAAAACAAGTTGCACGCTTTCTAGTCATGTATATAATTAGAATATGAAAAAAATAGACAAAAAAACAGCTTCAGCTATAGTGCCTTTGGCAGACCGAGTACTTATTCGTGAATTTAATAAAGAAAGTGAAGAAACAAAGACAAAATCAGGGATAATAATACCTGTTACAGTAAATTCTGATAAGGGGGCAAAAAGAGGGGAAGTCGTGGCAGTAGGAGTAGGCCGTTATGAAGACGGAAAGCTTATTCCGATGAGTGTTAAGAAAGGTGATACTGTGCTTTTCTCTTGGGGTGATAAAGTAAAAATAGACGGCGATGATTTTTATATATTAAGAGAAACAGAAATAATAGCTATAATCAAATAAAAATATGAGTAAAAAAATTCTATACAATGAAGATGCTCGCAAAGCATTAAAAAGGGGTGTCGATGTAGTGGCTAATGCTGTGAAGATTACTATAGGTCCACGCGGAAGAAACGTGGTATTAGAAAAGGGTTACGGAAGTCCCACTATCACAAATGATGGAGTCTCTATAGCAAAAGATATTTCTCTCAAAGATAAATTTGAGAATATGGGTGCCGAAATCATTAAAGAGGTTGCTACGAGAACCAATGATACTGCAGGAGACGGTACTACTACTTCAGTCATTTTGGCCCAGTCCATTATAGACGAGGGTATGAAGCATACTTCTATGGGGTTAAATGCTATGGGTATAAAGGCGGGAATAGAATTCGCTAGTGCAGAAATAGTGAAGGCTCTTAAAGATATTTCTAAGGTAATAAAGACGGATGAAGAAATAAAGCAGGTGGCTACAATATCCGCAGAATCAGAAGAGATAGGTGCCATCATAGCGAATACTATTAAGAAAGTCGGGAAAGATGGAGTGGTGACAGTAGAAGAATCACAGTCTATAGGTATAGATTCTGAAGTGGTGAGTGGGATAGAAATAGATAAAGGATACATATCTGCGTATATGGTTACAAATATGGAGAGAATGGAAGCAGAATATGATGACCCCGCAATTTTAATTACAGATAAAAAGATTTCTTCTATCAAAGAGATTTTACCTCTATTAGAGAAGCTTGCTACTACAGGCAAGAAAGATTTAGTGATAATAGCAGAAGATGTAGATGGGGAAGCTCTAGCTACTTTCGTGGTAAATAAGCTTCGTGGTGGATTTAATGTGCTCGCTATTAAAGCTCCGGGATTTGGTGATAAGAGAAAAGAAATGTTAGGAGATATAGCAGTGACTGTGGGTGCAAAAGTTATTTCTGAAGAGGTTGGAATTAAATTAGATCAAGCAGATTTGACTCATTTGGGTAAAGCACGAAAGGTTATTTCTAAAAAAGATAATACTGTAATAGTGGGTGGTAAAGGAAAAAAGTCTGAAGTGGATGCCAGAATTGCACAAATCAAAAAACAAAAAGAAAATACAGATACTAAATATGAAGTAGAGAAGCTAGACGAAAGAATTGCTAAACTTTCTGGTGGCGTAGCTGTTATTAAAGTGGGTGCGGCATCAGAGGCAGAAATGAAATACTTAAAGTTAAAAATAGAAGATGCTGTAAATGCTACAAAGGCGGCAATAGATGAAGGAATAGTGGCTGGAGGAGGTGTGGCTTTGATCCGTGCTAGTGATAAAGCTCGCTTAAAAATGACAAGCTTTAAGAATCGGGAATTTGAAATAGGTGCACAAATAGTTCTGAAAGCAATGGAAGCACCCATCAGACAAATAGTTATAAACGCTGGAAAGGATGATGCTTCTGTAATAATAGAGAAGATTCGTAATGGAAAGGGAAACATTGGATATGATGCATTAAAAGATGAAATGGTGGCAGATATGCTGACGGCAGGAATAGTAGATCCAGTTAAGGTGACGCGTTTGGGAGTTCAAAATGCATCTTCGGCAGCGGCAATACTTCTTACTACTGAGGTGGCTATTGCAGATGAACCGAAAGATGAAAAAGATAATAGCGGACAAGGTGCTCATGGAGGAGGCATGGATTATTAGTGGTTTGTGCTATAATTCTGCTATGAATGTTAATAAGCAATCTGGTATTCATAGATATGCTTTCTCGGTTATAGTGGCCATTATGTTCTTAGGCGGTGCTACTTTTTACATGGTTTATAAAGGTATAAATAATGTATCTTATGATGAAGCTACGAATCCTGTAAATAAATGGCTTTCTTATACGAGCTCGGAATACGGTTTTTCATTTAAGTATCCCACTGGATATATTATCGTAAAGGTGAATGATAGTTATAACGAGAATGATAGTAATAACGGACAAATTATAATTAGTAAGAGTAATTCAGATACCAAATCAGAAGTTAAATATGAATTTTGGTTAGAAACGACTAAATATACAGACGTGGTTTCGTATTTAAAAGACAGCGATCAGATAAAAGCTACTGGTTACGAAGGACAAGCTTCCGTCAAAGTATTAGATACGAGGGATATTTTAGTTAATGGCACTAAAGCTGTTCAGAGAACAGAACAAAATTTGGCTGGGGACTTTATTTATACTGCGGTGTACTTTAAAGTGGGTGATAATATTATGAGCTTTAATACATATCCCGTAGATTTACAAAATTATAATCAGACATTTTCAGATATAGTAGACAGTATTAAATTTTAAAAATTTATAAGATAAAAAAATGTTCGCAGGATTTCTTGTGGAATCGTGCGAACAGTGTTTGTTTTGATACATGCTTATGTAAATCTACGAATTCATATTCATACACATGATTGTCGTCGTCTAGAAAGTTTGAAATCAGAGATGACATCAGGGCTTATTCGACAATGGCGGTCGAAATCTGGTAGTAGAATAGTGATGATGGTACCATCGTGTTCGTCTTGTACCGCTACGAAACATTCATCATCTTTTTCGCTATAAAATAGACGATGTTTCTTACCTTTGTTCACTCCTAGAGTTAATGTGAGTTCCGGATCTTCAGAGTTTAGGATGTCGACTATTTCTCTGTGAGAGAGACTAAGTCGATCGAATACTCTTAGGGATGCATGGTCAGATAATACAGCATTGGGAGTCAGGGGAGTCATTTGTTTTTCCTTTCACTTTCGAGTTCGAGGGGTTATTTTAATTTTCAGATTAGGCTAGCACACAGGTCAGTGTACATACAGCCCCATATCTTCTAATAACATAGCATTATTTTTTAAATTTTACAAAAGGATAAGAACAAAAATACGAACAAATACGAATAAAATAAAAGCAAATCAAAAAGACAAATTGTGGGGTTAAGTGGTTTTGTTCACAAAATTGTGTAATAATAGCATAAAATATTTAGTATTAGATTTGGAGAGATGCCAGAGCGGTCGAATGGGCTACCCTGGAAAGGTAGTGTATCAGAAATGGTACCAAGGGTTCGAATCCCTTTCTCTCCGCAGCGAACGAACGAAGTGAGTGAGCGAAGGAGAGAAAGGGATTCGAAAGCCGGACCGAAGCCCTGATGTGAGTGCGGTACTCCGCACGAACCAGGGCGAGGGAGGCGGGGTCGCGGAAAATTTTGCATTGCAAAATTTATCCGTGACCGAATCCCTTTCTCTCCGCCAAAATTGAAAATCGGAATCGGAAGCCGAAATGCGGTCGGCACGAAGTGTCAATGCATCAAAATTATCAATAATAATTGCATTTTGCAGACATTTCTGTTGTCAACTTTATCTACAATATGCTTGTATATTATATTGACATCGTTTCTATTGTGGCTATAATGTAGATATGATTAAACTTTCATTTTTGTTAGAATTGAGAAATAATCTGGGTATTTCCCAGGCTTTTGTTGCTGAAAAAATAGGTGTTTCAAGGGCAAGCTATATTGAAATTGAAAAAGGAGCAAAGGAACTTACACTCTCTCAGGCAGATAAAATTGCTGAGATTTTTAATGTCTCTATAGAAGAGCTTTTTTCTGGTAAAAAAATATCAGATATTAAAGTCTTTATACAAAATGAATCTGAAAAAAAAGAAAAGCAGGAAACTCGTATTGATGTACCACAAAAAAATCTTAAGAAATTTAAAGAGGTGTTGCTTTATGTTCTAGAAAAAGTAGGAAGTAAATCTAATGTCGGAATGACTGTAATATATAAACTTCTATATTTTATTGATTTTGACTATTACGAAAAATTTGAAGAACAACTTATTGGTGCTACTTATATAAAAAATCATTTCGGACCAACCCCTGTTGAGTTTAAGAAGATTGTTGAATCAATGGAATTGAAAGGTGAACTGGAAACAGTTAAAAGTAAATATTTCTTGCATGAGCAAACAAAATACCTTTCACGCC
>JAUSHF010000041.1 GCA_030648705.1 bacterium | reverse complement strand
TTAAACTTTCCTATTTTCGCTATCTGTTTTATCTATCTCTAATTTTATGCGATTCTACGCGATTTTCTGTATTAGTCTCTAGGTGCGATATCTCCTTTGATTTTCTCAATCATATCACGTGCTGCTTCTTTGCCCCCTAGACCAAATGATAGACCTCCTGCTAATGCTAGAGCGAAGACTACACCTGTGATTAATGTCTGTATAATAGGTGCTGCTATACCTAATTGATAAAGAACAGTAAGGACAGCAAATACTGAGATTGACCACTTTGTAACTGATCCTAGAAGCTGTGCGTGTGCTACATGAGCAGCTTTAGCACCTGCTACTACGAACTTCTCAGCTGTACCAGCTACTACTACTGCTACAAGTAGCATTAGAACAGCTATGATAACCTGTGGAAGGTATGAAAGTACTACATCCTTTAAGAAATTATTAACATCTGTAAGTCCTAGTAGGTTTAAAGATGCTACTAAGAATACTACTACTATAAACCAGCGAACTAATTCTCCAAAAAACTTTCCAGTATTTAGAGTGTATCCAGCACGCTTTACAGCATCTCCGAAACCAGCTGCTACTAGAGCCTCATCTAATTTAATAGCCTTAAATAAATGATTTATAGCTCTGAAAACTATAGAACTAAATACCCAACCGATAGCAAATATTATGATAGCTATCAAAATTAAAGGAACAGTCTGGATAAATCCAAACCATACGTCCTGAAGTGACTGGGCTACTACCTCGCCCCATGTTGCAAATAACATAGATATATTAAATTAAACTAATAATAATTTTATACCTGTTATTATATCACGCCAGTTTATCCTTCAATACCTAACTTGTTAATAAGTGTCTTATGTGGAAAGTCTAATATATCACGAATTAATTTGTCATATAGTCCTAAACGATACATGAAGTCCTGTGTTTCAAATATTGAATAAGTGATCTCTTTACCGATTTCTGTTTCTAGATTTTTAGCCACCGTTTCCATTCTTTTTGCACTTAAGCCGTCACCTGCTACTAGTAAATCTACCCTACTATCAGTGTCTTTAATAAATACTCCAGCCACCACTAGAAACTTTACTCTACCTATAGTACTAATCTTCTTAGCTAAATCATCATGAGTAGAGATAGTAGCTAAAGAGAATAGATGCCTTAGAGAATCACCATATAGGAAGTCGGCATCATATATGTAGCCATTCATCTTTTTAGAAACTTTGATTTCTTTCTTGCCTTTTTTCTTTATAGATTCTTTTGTAAAAATCTTTCGCTTTATACATTCAGTCTTCTCCAGAGAAATTATCTCCTTCTTTAATACCCTATTATCTAAACCACTTCGTTCTTTAATATCCTCTAAACTGAAAACTTGCGTTTCGTTAAATAAAAAAAGTCTTAATAGCTTCACTCGGGCTGTATTGCCAAAAATATTTGAAAGTTTGTCCATAAGTAATATTGTAGCAACTATTTCAATTCAACTTTTCCTCCTGCTTCCTCGATTCTCTTCTTTAGAGCTTCTGCATCTTCCTTCTTTACTCCGTCCTTAATGAGAGATGGGGCTGCATCTACTAGATCCTTTGCCTCTTTAAGACCTAGGCCTAGAACTTCCTTAACCACCTTTATCACAGCTATCTTCTGTGCACCTGCATCCTTAAGATGAACTGCGAATGAAGTCTTCTCTTCTGCTGTTGCACCTGCGACTGCTACTGGAGCTGCTACTGCTACGGCTGCTGATACGCCGAATTTCTTCTCTAATAACTTTACAAGCTCGTTTAAGTCTAATACTGACATTTGATCTACTGCGTCTACAATAGACTTAAATTTTGCTGGAATTTCTACGTTTACTGGTTCCATATTAATTTAAATTTAAATTTAATAATTTTTTAATTTGCAAATTTCCTTTAAAAAAGATTTGCTCTTTACGCTATCTTTTTCTTTGATATAGCATCTAATGCTACGACAAAGCCTTGTATTGGAGAGTTAATGATATTAACAAACATTCCATGAAGAGTCTTCAGAGGTGGAATGGTAGCTATAGATAGCATCTCATCCTTACTCATAAACTTTCCATCGAATACTCCTCCAATGATAGCGACACTGTCTTTCTTTAACTTAGAAAATTCGAAGACTTCGCGAGCAGGAGCCATGAGATCCGTACCGTAAGCGAAACCTATCTCACCTTCTAATTCAGGAATTTCACCTGTGATTTTCTTTGTCTCTAAAGCTTTCTTAGCGATAGTTTTCTTTGCGATGTAGAATCCTACTCCATTCTTAGTAAGATTTCTTCTGAAAGATGTAGCATCGGCTACTTTTAGTCCGTGGAAATTAACGAAGACAATAGACTTTGATGCGTCCGCTATTTTCTCTATTTCCGCATAGACTTCTTTCTTTTTTGCTTTTGTGATTGCCATTTTATATGTAATTTTATGAAACAAAAATCGACCTTTATAAATAGGCCGAAAGTAAGGGTAACCTCGGCAGGGCTTCTAGCGTTTTTATGTCAGCCGTTTTTGAAATTTTGCAAAAATTTTAAAATCGGCTATAAACTCGCTTGCCTGCTGTCTTTGGCCTGATGTAGATATACTACACTATTATTTTAAAAAGGCAAATTCTGACTATGACGACTTTTTACTATCGACAAACACTTTTATTATCTTTATATACTCAACATAATCAGAAATATTGTTCTTTATATCATTTAAAGCTCGATCTGCATCGATCTTCTCATACTGGTGGATTAGATTATTCCTTAGACCGACAGATCCTGAGATTTTTTCAGCAAATGGATACGGTAGTATACTATTTTTACCAAGCATAATGAAAGTACCACGATATTCTTCGGGTGTTTCCATATTCATCTCCGATATAATATGAGAATTTATATCTATAGCTGTATCGACAATAAGCTGGAAAAGTCTCTCTATATTTCGCAACTTACTTTTATCTGTCTTAATCTCTTCATTAGTATACTTTAAAAAAGGTTCAATCTCTGAGAGATAACCACTTATCATAACAAGTTTATTTTTGATAACGTTTAGATCAAGCATGTTTGGCGATAAATTTATTAAGAAAAATCTCTCTCATACGTCGTAACGGTGCCGTATCTACATACATTTTAAAAGCATATATTCTATATGCTGTAAATCTTCCTCTAGAAT
>JAUSHF010000026.1 GCA_030648705.1 bacterium | reverse complement strand
TAAAACTAACCAAATCATCTTCTGGCACAAAATACTTAAGTACATCTTGCCTTTTTTCTAATGATGAATCTGTACCGCTCCTCAAAATCTTTAAACTTAACTCTTCTTCATTAAGAGATATAACTTTCGTTCTAGCTTCAATACTCTGATTAACATTATCTTTAATCTTATTATGAATATAAATATATCCAAAAGATACTAATGCGATTATTAGAATTAATGGAACTAAAGCTGTTTTTAATAAGGTGTTTTTCATAATTAAAAATGACCTGGTATAGATATATTAAAATTTATATCTGTTAATTTTGCGAAATCTGATGCTGGAATTTCCACATCTTTGAATAAAGGACTACTTCTTAAAGCCTTAGAAAAAATCACTAAATCTTCTCTCTTTCTGGCTATGCCTGACACAGATAGAGTATCACCTTTAGGATCTCTATTTATAACAAAAGATGTTAATGAAACGTTACCTTTCAAACGAATAATATTCATTAGAACATTCTTTATAGATTCTCTACCACTATCTTTATTCAAAACTAAAATATAGCTATTTATATCGTTTATTTCCTTGATTAAGACATTCTTATCTTTATTAGCCTGACTACTCTCTACATTTTTAATTTGTAAATTAGCAGAATCGAGACTGACTTTCGAAAAGAAAGAAGCTGGTAATTCAGAGACTAAAGCTGTTAATATACTAGTAAATATAGCGAGAAGAAGCATTATTAATAGACGCATTCTATATTCTCTAGTTAAAATTTTCTTTTGTGCATCTGGTATAAATGAAAACATAAAAAATAATATATAATTACCTTCCCTTAATAGCCAAACCTATAGCCGTAGCGAATTTCAAAGATTCTGTATATTCTATTTCTGGTACGAATGTCTTTGCCTCTGAAACATTTATCCAGACATCTGCCACCCTTACCTTAGCCTTTGATGTCTTTCTCAGCATGAGCATAAATTCACCGTCTGAAGCATTCTTCCCCGCTAGAACCACTTCATCTATTGGCTTATTATTTGGATCTTTTCCGTACCAATAAGCATAAACTTTTTCTATTTCATTTTTTACATATCCTTTAATATCAAAACCTGTTTCAGTCTTGTAGCTCTCTGGGATTTCTTTTCGATCTAATCTAACAGTAGATGTAAAACGAATTATATTCTCTGACACTAAAAATAGTCCGACATTCCTATCATTAAAATTAACTAGTATAAAAGTCCTCTTGTCTTTTCTTTTTATTAAAGATCTAGAAAAAGGTCTACCCTCTACTTCTAATAAATAAGGTTTAAATCCTGCTTGTGTAAAAATATCATTATATTCCTCAGCTACTTTAGACGGCATAGCGGTTACAGATACCAATACTTTATTCTCATCCTTTTCTGATTTACCAATAATATCAAATTCGAAAAGAGTTTCTGATGGAGGAATAGGGACATTTTCTTCTAAAATATATTCAATATTTCTTCTGATCTCATCATCAGTACCAAAGTTAACCACTGCTGTAAATAAGAAGCTTTTTTCTTCAGGCAAAGAAGCATTTACATATGAAGTAGGACTGATTTTTCTTAGTTCCTTTAGAATCGAAATGAGTTTATTTTTATCAGCTATTTGACCAGATACAATCACACCAGATGGCACTGCCTTCTCTGCATATTTCCCCAATTCTAAACCATGAAGTCCATCTTTAATTTGAACTAATTTAGCAAATTCGTCTGACACCTCTAATCCGACCCATTGCACTTTAAGAAAAGAAGGTGGTGGAAAAAACTTTTTTAAAAATTTATTAGACATTCACTAGAATTATACTACTTTTTAATTCTTTTTTCTTTAATGATGTGGATGAGTGGAGGGATAAACGATGTGAATATTATAATGAGAACGATGGGAAGCAAATATTTATCCACATCTGGAATAATATTTCCTAGTATATAGCCGAGCAAGGAGAGTGCTATAACCCACAAACAGCCTCCAATTACATTATAAGTTAGAAATAATTTGTAATTCATATTCCCCACTCCTGCTAATATTGGTGCAAAAGTTCTGACTATCGGTATGAAGCGAGCTAGTATAATAGTTTTTTTTCCGTATTTATCATAGAAAGATTTAGTTTGATCTATTCTCTTTTTGCTCCAAATTAGTGATTCTTCTTTACTAAATAGAGCTGGACCTACTTTTCTACCAAAAGCATATCCAACAGAATCTCCAAGTATTGCCATTACACATCCACCGATTATTAATATCGGCAAACTAATAATGTTTTGGGAAGCCAAAAATCCTGCTGTGAATAAGAGCGAGTCTCCGGGTAAGAAAAATCCGAAGAATAATCCAGACTCAGCAAAGATAATACCGAGGACTCCCACTAAACCGAGAGAAGATATTAAGAATTGGGGGTTAATTAAATCTGATAATGACATTTTTTATTTTTTATTTTTTTACTTTGCAAAATTTTTATATTTTTCCTAAAATTATTTAGCTTTAGTGCCGGGTGGTATTGAAGTATTCGGTTCGAGCAAAGAGAAAGCACCCTCTTCTGTGGATAGAGCAAAGAGCATACCGTTACTTTCGTGACCTTTTATTATTCGAGGTTCTAAATTCGTTACAAAAGTACAAGTTTTCCCCACGAGTACAGCTGGGTCTGGAAAATGTGCGAAAATTCCCGATACTATTTGTCTAGGCTTTTCTTCAGCAAAATCCACAATAAGCTTTAGAAGCTTATCTGTCTCTGGGATTTTTTCTGCCGACAAAATCTTTCCAGCTCGTATTTCTACTTTCGCAAAATCATCGTAATTTATCATATTAAATATTAATTATATCAATTTATGAGAGTCTATGTAACTTTGTAAAATAATCGTGGCTGAGGAAGCATCCAGCATATCATTTTTACCCTGAAGTCTCTCTGCCTGTGAGCTTGTCAAGAATTCTGGGTGCAGATGTACTGGTAAAAAAGTAGCCTTTTCTAATTCTTTAACGAAATGACTTATATCTTTCATTATTTTATTCGGCTCATTTTTATAATTCTTAGACTCCCCTATCACTATAGCCTGAATTTTTTCTAAGAGACAAAGATCTTTAATTTCTTTAATGACAGAAGCGAGTGAATTTGGATTTCCTTTTAGATTTCCCTTTGAATTCCCAGAGTTTTTTATGACCGATTTAGGAAAAGCCATCTGATTTTTCTCATCAGTAATAGCAATACCTATTCGCTTAGAACCATAATCTATACCCAAGTATTTCATACACTTAGTGTACTCTATCTTGAAATTTATCGCAAAATATGAGAGTATCTATATGTTGTCTATATTTTCACAATTTAAAAATATATGTCAGAAAAATATGTTTGAAATTAGTGGTATTGACAAAGTATCGGAGGAGTGGCAGAGTTGGTCTATCGCGTCGGTCTTGAAAACCGAAGCCCGCGAAAGCGGGCCGTGAGTTCGAATCTCACCTCCTCCGCTGAAATGATCTTCGTATTGTGGGACGATCCGATTACCAAAAGTTTCAATTTTAAGTTAAAATGAAGATATATGTTTAAGAAAAATATTGTGATAAATATCGGATTCTTAGCGATGATAATTGTAGCCTTGTTGTTGTTTGTCTATTACAACTTCAAATCGACAGGACTTTCTTCATCAAATTCCAATACTCAGGTTAGTTTTGAGAAAAAACAGGATTGTGCCGTCTATAAAAAGCAAATTGAGGATAAATTTAATAAAAATAATAATAGCGAACTTGTAGTAGAGTATTACTATCTTGATAAGATTTTCTATAGTCCTATGGAAAATTCATGTCTATTTATCTACAGTGGTCAATTTGGAATTAAAGCCAGTGAGAGATATAGGACAGTGTATTTAGAGGATGCTCTTTCTGGAGATATTCTGACTAAAGCAACGGTTATAGAACAAGGAAAATACATGGGCGAAAATCAAGCTGTCTTTGATATACGAGTTAAAGAGTATGAAAATAAATAATTTAGACTTATATGCAAACAATACGTTATAAATTCTTAGATATATTTCAAGAACTCATAGACGGTTCTTTGTCCCCAAAATCTCAAATAGAAATCAACGGGGTTAGTTTTGGTCCGGGTGTCATTTTTCAAAAAGGTGTTGCTTTTGGCGGTGTCGATTTTCATCTGTACAAATATTTTGATATAGCAACAGAAAAGTTATCTGATGGAACACTTAGAATTATAGGTTTCTATAAATAACATGATTGAGCAGATTCCATCGAAAACAGAAATTTTTAAAGCTGTAAATGCCCAATCTGAAACTTTGGATGAGCTTTCGAAGCGTTTAGTCAAGATCGAACAATTGGCAGATAAACAAGAATCAAGAAATGTGACAGTCATAATAGCCGTAATTATTGCGGCATTGTTAATCGTCGTTACAATTGCAGTTCAAATTTCAGTATCCGACAAGCGTGATAGAGAAAGAGGTGATAATTTGTTGGAAAAGGTACATGAGGTTAAAGAAAAACAAATTGAACTCGATTTTAGACAGTTAGAGTCTAAAAATAATATTGATTCCTTAAAAATTAAAAATCCTTACCTGAAGTAATTATTTCGTCTGACCCATATACCTCATTTCAATGTTCAAAATTCTAATAGAATACCATTATGACGCCTAACTGCTATGAATACTGAACCTGAGTGGTCCGCCAATGAAGTAATAAAAAGCGCGTCGGACGAATGATCCAACGCGCTTTTTTGATGGAAAAAAAGAACAAATGCCATACTCTTAGTCAAATTCGAGAATGGGCGTTTTTTCGAAATACCTCCAAGAGCAAATCGTGAGCAGGATGACCATCTCGATAAAGATTTCCGATGACACAACTTCTCTCGGTGTCATCGACACAAAGCTGTCGAATTATTGTCTCAGCATCAGTAGCTAAAGAATCTGCTCCTTTGGCATCTGAGACTAGAAAATTTCTAGGATATCTTCCCTTCAAGAATCTATAGGCGTTGCGTGTTTCGGACATAAAGCGATTAAGCCTCTTTTCTAACCTTGCTGAACTCGCTAGGTCACTACCAACGTTTCTTCTTAACTGTGTTATGGTCCTTTTAAGGATTACAAAGTTGAATTTGATATCACTCCGGGAAATAATCTCTGCTTGTTCCAAATTGTTCGGAAAATTGCAGACCAGAAACCGATTCGCTGTGGCAGGTCCAATTTCCATAGCGAGAGCGCCTGCAACAAGATCGGTAATCTCCAAGTTGGAAATTAAAGGTTGTCCTTCGAGCAACACACTATCCATACTGAGCCTACTGTCCTTTTTCAACCTTTCCCGAATTAAATCTTTTGCGTCTTTATACACAGTTCCAGAATTTCCTCATCTTTTTTATTTTTTTATATGGTAAAATGTTAGACATATGAATCCCATCTTAGAATGGAAAACTATGGAGTATCATCATGAACCAAAAAGTTCAGACTGGTTCTGGGCTCTAGGTATTATCACTATTACTCTCATCGTAATAGCATTAATGTTTAACAACATCATATTTGCAATATTTATCCTAGTTTCAGGTTTAGCTTTAGCGATTCATGCATGGGCAAAACCAGAATTAATGAATTATTCCGTAACAGAAAAAGGAGTAGCCATAGGTACAAATATGCATCTGTATGAGAGTATCACAGCTTTCTATATAGAAGATCTGAAACACATTGAACATATTCACCCAGCCATCAAATCTAAAATACTATTAAAGACAAATAAATCTCTATTCCCTCTCATATCCATACCCATAAGCGAAAAAATTGATATAAAAAATTTACAAAGTGTACTTTCTAAATATATCGTCGAAGAAAAAATAACAGAAACTCTTTCACATAAAATAATGGAGAGGTTTGGTTTTTAGTAGTAAAATTCAGTTTTTAAAGTGAATTAAAATTTCTATTTTTTAAAAAAGTGTGCTATGGTATTCGAATCGCTCTTGTCGTTCAATGGATAGGACATAAGTTTGC
>JAUSHF010000034.1 GCA_030648705.1 bacterium | reverse complement strand
ATTCTTCCAACGATAGAAAATTCCTTACCGCTTTTCTCATTTTCTGCAAAGCCAGCTTTAGCATCAGCCAGACAAAAAGAGCGAGGAACCTTACTTGGAAACGGATTCATTCCCGCTTTTTTTAAGATTTCAAGTTTTGTCAGTCTTGTGGATTTTAATTCTTCTAATGAGGCCATTTTTATTTTATTCTACATCTTTAATCGTATACTTTGTCTTACCTTTTGGTGCCATTATTTCTATCACATCTCCCTTCCTCTTTCCTAAAATAGCTCCTCCGAGTGGTGACATGTGAGAAAGTTTACCCTGCATCATATCCGCTTCTTCGGAACCGACTATCTTAAATTTATGTTCAGCACTTCCGTCTTTTCCGTCTTTTTCTACTACAACTGTAGACCCTACACCTATAGTGTCAGCTTTTCTTTCCTCTAGAACTTTTGCAGATTTCAATATCGACTCTATATGCATTATTCTGTCTTCCACCTTTGCCTGTTCCTCTCTAGCCTCATGATATTCAGCATTTTCTGATAAATCACCTAGCTTTTTAGAATATTCTAGATTCTCTGCGACTTCTTTACGCCTAGTAGTCTTTAGAAAATCCAATTCATTTGTTAACTCTGTAAATTTTTCCTTCGTTAGATATTGAGCATCACTTTGTGACATTTTATTATATTATGATTATTTAATTATATTATACCCTGAATGATATCATACCTAATCCCAAAATCAAAAATACTGTGAATACGTGAACTTATTTAAAATATTCGGGTGTGTTAATATTCATCCAATCTAAAGTCTGACGCATGATATATGCAGCACCTATCGTGCTGGTATTCGGCCCTTTTTCCATAAGCATCACGAAAGCATATCTAGGTTTGTCATATGGGAAAAAACCGGTAATCCATGAATTTATTTTTTCTTTCTTTACTCCAACTTCAGCAGTTCCAGATTTGGCACCTATTTCTATATGGGGTACATTGACAGCTTTTGCTGTACCTTCCGTCACTGCTAATCGCATTCCTTCCCTAACCACTTGAAAATATTTAGTAGGAATATTTATAATATTTCCCTCATCTAAAGTGGGAATATTCCCTTTCAGTAGAGATAAATTTGGCAATATACCATTATTAGCAATAGAAGCTACTGCACGAACTACCTGAATAGGACTAACTTGGAAGCCGTATTGCCCAATAGAAGTGTGGTACGTATCACCACGTCTCCATGTTTCTCCATTAAACGTCTTCATTTTCCATTCGGGCGTCGGAATCAAACCATTTGCACCACCAAAAAAATCATCTTTTACTGCGGTACCGAAACCAAACATTTTAAAATATTTTTCGATATTAGAAATACCTAATCCTTTTTGATCTTCGAATCCACCACCGACAGTATAGAAGTAAACGTTTGAAGACACGGCTATAGCGTGTCTCATATCCACCCAGCCGTGCGCTTTCCAATCCTTGAACACTGCCTTCTTAGTGGGATCATAGTCATTCGGCACTTCTATTGCTCCAGTACTTAATATATTCTTATTAGGATCTATAATTCCCTCATTTAATACACCCATAGACATAAATAACTTAACTATGGACCCAGGGGTGTATAAACCATCTGTAGTTTTATTTAAAAAATATCCATTTTTACTATTTATATATTCATTAATCAAATCATCATCTTTGCCATCAGTAAGAACTTGAGATTTATATTCTGGATAGCTGACATTTGCTATCACTTCGCCATTTGTAATATCCATTATCATACCGGCTCCACCCTCATAATCATAATCTGTTGCCAAAGCTGAAATTTCTTTATAGATTTGATTACTTAATCTAGAATCTATAGACAAGGTCATATTTTTACCAGAAATAGGACTCTTAATAGTATTTTGAGAAACTATTTTTCCTAAAGCATTCGTCTCCACAATATTTAAACCGTTTATTCCTTTTAAAGTGTCATTCCAGAGCTTCTCCACACCATCTTTACCTTCATAATCTTCTCTGTAGTAAAAACCATAAATATCTTTCGATGGATATTTAACGTAGCCTAGTATATGAGCCATACCTGTAGAAGTAGCGTATCTCCTCTCCCAAATGTATTCGTCTTCCCCTTTAGCATTCCACGCTAATTCCACACCATTCCTGTCGAGTACGGCCCCTCTCTCAGCAAATATTGGTGTATAACGAAGACGATTATTCTCACTAATCTGATTATTCTCTTCACCTTTCACTACCTGTAAATTCCAGATTTTTACACTAAATAAAATAACGATAATGAAAAATAAAGCACCGAGAAAAACGATTAAATTAAAAGATATCGGCTTGATAATTCTACCCTCGAATTGATGTGTATTAAAATTAGGCAAATTACTAGAATCCAGCATAATTTCATCAGGATAGATTTCTCTTCCCTCTCTGACGAAAAATCTTCTTAATATTTTCTTTAAATCTCTTATCACATTACTAGTTTACCGCAGTTTTCTATAAAAAGTAAAATGTCTGCTAAATAAGGTAATTAGGCAAAAAATAACGAAAGATGACAATAAAAATATATTTCTATAGAAGAAGCTAGGGGAACTAGAATAAAGTATATCAAGGACAAAAGCTAAGATAATAGCTTCTAAATATATACCGAAAATAAATATTCCAATAATCAAAATCGCGAAAGTGAACCACCATGGTAGAAATAGTACCGAAAATAAAGCTAGAATATTGTAGAAAAATCTGTAATAAAATATATCTGACATGATAATTATTTTTCTATTTTTACGTAAACTGAATTAATCTCGGAAAAGTTAAATGGAAATTTAAAAAGAATTTCCTGGAAAACCTTAGCTGAATCCTCCTCGACATAATTTACCTCTCCTATTATTTCATCATTAGCATTCATGACAATATTACCAATGCTTACTGTTATATCTTTAGGAATTATAGAGGAGAATTCCCCATTTCCCCTTCCTTGCGCTTCATATTCAGTAGTACTTGAGGCTAGTCTAATGTTAATTTTCTCTCCATTTGAAGAATACGCCTTTACTTTTGAATTTGATTCCAAAACCTCAGAAATTTGTCCTATAGGAAAATAATTATTAGCATATACTTTCTGTTCTTTTTCTATACCATCCTTCTTCCCAGAATTTATTAAAAATATATCGAAATTAGTCACTGGTGGCTTTTGTAAAATATTTGCTAGAATATATTTACTGTCGTCTTTCTTGTCCAGAAATGATTCTAGCTCGGCGATTTTATTTTTCAAAGTTTCAAATTCTACCGACTTAATCTGCCATTCTTTTTCCTTTAATTCATGCTCAGACACTTTATTTGAAAGATCAGCATTATTAAAAAAACCGTCTAGGCTAGATCTAAATAAATTTGATACAAAATTTTTACCGTTCCAAAGAGGGTCTGCAATACCGAGTAAAATATTAGATGAGAAGCTCCTAAACACATTACCTAGAAAAAGAAATAACAAAACTAAAACAAAAGCCAAAAAAATGTTCTTTCTAATAACACTTCTTTTTTCTTCTCTACTTTTTAGGAGGTAATTCATCTTCATTTTCGATTAGAGCTTCTTTATACATCTCTAGATTCTCTAATATTATACCAGCACCACGTGCTACTGCGGTAAGAGGATCGTCTGATATATGAACAGGAATCTTAACCGTATCGGCGATTAATTTATCTAAATTTCTAATGAGAGCTCCTCCACCGAATATATGAATTCCTCTACTCATAATATCAGACAAAATTTCTGGTGGCGTGGTCTCTAATACTTCTCTGGTAGCCTCGACGAGCGACATTATAGACTGCGCCATTGCTTCACGAATATCTGAATCAGTGATCACCACTTCTCTAGGCAGACCAGTTATTAAATCTCTACCTTTTATCGTCGTCTCTCTAGGCTCTTCTTCAGGATATGCTGAACCCACCTGCACTTTAATATCCTCTGCTGTCTTCTCTCCAATTAAAATCTTAAATTCATTTCTGATATATGAAATGATGTCGTTATTTAATTTATCTCCTGCTACTCTAAGATTCTTTGAGCGAACTATTCCGCCGAGAGATATGACTGCAATATCAGTAGTACCGCCACCTATATCTATTACCATATTTCCGATCGGTTCGTTTACTGGTAAATGAATACCTATAGCTCCGGCCATTGGCTGTTCCACTATATGAACTTCTCTAGCACCTGCATTACGAGTAGCATCTCTAACTGCACGTATTTCCACATTAGTAACTCCTGATGGTACACCTACTACTACGCGAGGGCCGAGCATTTTTTTACCTAAATTTTCTGCACGACGAATTAAATGTGCCAGCATTTCTTCTGTAACTTCGAAATCAGAGATAACTCCATCTACTAGAGGTCGCACAGCCACGACATGTCCAGGAGTCCTTCCAAGCATATTCTTTGCCTCCCTTCCTATAGCCACCACTCTACCTGTCTTCTGATTCACAGCTACCACAGAAGGCTCATTTACTACTATTCCACGCCCACGCACATATACCAAAGTATTAGCAGTACCTAGATCGATACCGATATCATTGGAAAATCTCCTAGCTAATTTTGGTAAAAATTTCCACACCATTTGTGCTAATTAAAGCATATTAGCCTTATTTTGCAACAAAAGTCTGTTATTTGAGCCGTTCGAAAAAGGCATTGTGATTATAAGGCTAATATTTTTTCAACAACGACACGGCTTGGCGTCATATCAATCTTATCCCCCAATACAACAACA
>JAUSHF010000019.1 GCA_030648705.1 bacterium | reverse complement strand
GAAGGAATTAGATCCAGCTTTAGTAGAAATGGAAAAAAACCTCGCTGACTCTTTAGGAACTCGTGTTCATATAGAGAAGAGAGAAAATGGTGGAAAGGTCACAATAGACTTTTTCTCAAACGATGATTTGCAAACTATTATGGAAATGCTTAAGAATGGAAAGTTAAATGGAAGAGGGGATATAATAGGGCAAATAAATAGTGAAATGAAAGCAAATGAAACTGTCGCCGAATCTGCTGTTTTGACAGAAAATGTGCCAGAAAACGGAAACCAAATAGTTAATGAAAATCCAGCCGAAGAAGTCGCTGTCGATGACCGTTCTAAAGAGGAAAAAGAGGCAGAAGATAATTCCGAAGATTTGTACTCTATAAAGAATTTTAGTTTATAGATAATATCTTTTTAAGAAACAAACATATGAAAATTGTAATTGGGTGCAGTATGAAATATCGAGATTTAGTTCGAGATACAATCTCAAAATTAGAGGCTCTTGGATTGCAACCAATTTTTCCTAACATAGACTACAGTACTGACAATAAAGACGATGCTAATACGATTGAGGAAAAGAAAAGACTTGCTCAAGAACATTACGTGGCTATTGATGAAGCAGATGTTGTCTACCTCATTACTCCTCAAGGATATATGGGTACGAGTTGTAAGCTTGAACTCGGATATACAATAGCTAAAGGGAAGCCCATATATTTTTCTGAACCGACAAATGATATAGGCTTAGATTGCTATGTCACAAAATTTGTGCCGACCGATAGTTTAGAGTTATTCCTAAAAATTTAGAGTGAATGCCTTGTGCGTGCGTGTTGTTATTTTGGTAAAAATATTGTAATATTGAGGTATTATGGTAAAGCAACAAAACTCATTTCAAAAGGGTTCGATAAGATATATTGTTATGAAAGAAGATGATGTATTTTATGCTGTTGGTTTAGAATTTAATTTAGTTATAGAAGGATCTACTAAAGAAGTTGCTCTGTTTAATCTTTTTGAAGCTATTACTGGATATATTGAATCAGCAAAAAAGGCTAATTTAAGACCAAGAGTCCTTAATCAAAAGACTGATGAAGAATATGAAAAATTATGGAATGATTTGATAGCTGGGAATCCTGTAGAATCACCTTATAAAATATTTACTTTTGGAAGGCAGTTAGTCTAAAGATTAAAAAAGATGGTAAAGAAAATCTTTAATTGGAATTACACAGAAGTTGTGAAATTTTTAAAGAAACATAATTTTTATTTAAATCACATCCGTGGAAGTCATCACTATTTTGTAGGAGTAAATAATGGATCTGTTAAACAAGTCTGTGTTCCTTATCACGGATCAGAAAGTATTAGACCAAGAACGATGAATGGTATAATAATTCAGTCTGGAATTACAAAAGAAGAATGGTTTAGTAATTAAAGTATATGTTATATTTATTAATTTAAAAATTATTTTTATGTGGTATCCAATTATTATAGTCGCGGTTTTTATACTTTTTACATGTATACGTCAGATTAATCAATACGAGAGAGGTGTTAAATTTACTTTTGGTAAATTCACTTCTATTATGATGCCTGGCTGGAGAATAGTTTGGCCTATCATTCAAGGTTATCAAAGGGTGGATATTAGAACTAAAGCAGTAGATGTTCCAGATCAAAATGCTATTACGCGTGACAACGTGACTGTCCGTGTGAATGCCGTGATTTATTATAAAGTTAGTGATGCGAATAAAGCTGTGATAGAAGTGGAGGATTTCCGTTATGCAATATCTCAGTACGCTCAGACAACGATGAGAAATATAGTTGGTGAAGTGACTCTCGATGAGCTTCTTTCAAGTAGAGATAAGATCGCTGATCGTATTAGAGAAATTGTCGATAAAGAAACAGATAATTGGGGACTTAAAGTGCAAAATGTAGAACTTAAAGATGTTAGTCTTCCTCCAGATATGGAAAGAACTATTGGTAAGCAGGCAGAGGCAGAGAGAGAAAAGAGGGCAGTGATAATAAATTCAGAAGGTGAATTAGCTGCTTCAGAAAATATTGCACGTGCTGCAGAAATGTTAGCAAAGACTCCGGGTGCTCTTCATCTCAGAACTCTACAATCTATAAATGATATGTCTTCAGACCAGAGTAATACAGTGGTGTATATGGTTCCAGTAGAAGCGTTAAAAGCTTTAGAAGGATTCATCAAAACAAAATAACCAAATAACAAATAAAATAGCAAAAAATAATAAAGGGGTCTCTGAACGGGTTAGCGAAGCGCTTTAGTGAAGAGACCCCTTTATTATTTTTTGCTATTTTATTTAACTAATTTGTGAGGATTATGATTCGGACAAATCTTATCAGAACAACGTTCTGGAATAGTCTTTGTGCCTTCCATCATTAGCGCGCCACAAATTACTCCAGTTTTTCCTGTTGCGGGATCTATTTTATCTTCACGTTTATAATCACACATTCTGCCAGTAGGTTTAGCTTTAATAGCAGTCTTACAATCAGGATAATTAGAACAGCTATAGAACATTCCGAATCTTCCACGACGAGCCATCATCATACCGTCTTTACAAGTAGGACATTTAACTCCTGTAGAATTTTTCTTATCTAATTCAGGATCTTTTTTAATAAATTTACATTTGGGATAACGTGAACAAGAAATGAAAGTTCCGAAACGTCCCTCTCGCTCTACGAGCATCCCTTCAGTACATTCAGGACACTTTTCACCAGTCATTTTAGGTCCTGCCAATTCGACACCATCAATAGTCCTAGCTCCCTCACAATCTGGATATAGGGAACAGCTCATGAACTTACCATTTTTTCCAAGTTTGATAATCATCTTAGATTTACACTTAGGACAAAGCCATTTAGGATCTGCATCACCTAAATTAGTAATCTTCGCAGTTTTTTCTTTTGCCTTAACTTCCTTGTGAAATGGTTTATAAAAATCGGTAAGAGTTTTTAAATATGTGTATTCACCTTTTGCAATACTGTCGAGCTTATCTTCCATTTCAGCTGTGAAGGTATCACTAATATAGTCATTGAAATTTTCTTCTAAAAAAGTGCTTACCACTTCTCCTGTGTCAGTAGGCTTAATAGAACGAGCTTCTTTTTCTACATACCCACGTTCTTCGATAGTCTTAATAATAGAAGCATAAGTAGAAGGACGGCCGATTCCGCGTTTTTCTAATTCTTTAACTAGACCAGCTTCGGTGTATCTAGGTGGTGGAAGTGTTTCCTTTTCATCAGAATGAATATTTAAAAGTTCTAAACTTTCTCCAACAGTAAATTTAGGCAAAGAGACTTCGTCACCTTGTGCATCAGGATCTGCTTTAAGCCAGCCTGGAAAAAGTATTCTGCTTCCATTTACATTAAAGTCGGGAATTTCTTTTGAACTTTCTTTTGAATTTTTCTCTTGACTTTTTTCTGAATTTTCGAGATTTTCAAAATTCGTAATATTTGAAATATTAGCTGAAATCTTCGTACGAAGGGTATTAGCATCTGTCATCTGAGACGCCACAGTTCTTTGCCAAATTAATTGGTAAAGTTTATTTTGTTCAGGTGTACCAGCTTTCTTTTTAAAAAAAACTGTAGGGCGAATAGCCTCGTGTGCTTCTTGAGCATTCTTACTCTTTGTAACGTAATCTCTAACTTCTACGAATTCTTTGCCATAATCTTTTTCTACTAATACAGCTATTTGAGCCTGTGCTACTTTACTTAGAGTAGTACTATCAGTTCTCATATATGATATGAGACCAGCTTCGTAAAGCTTTTGCGCTATACGCATAGTATTCGAAGGAGAGAGGCCTAATCTGGAGCTGGCTGTTTGCTGAAGAGTAGAAGTGGTAAAAGGAGCTTTCGGACTTCTTTTTACTTCAGTTTCATTTATATCTTTAATCGCCCATTTATTTTCTTTAGCGACTTCTAAAATCTCCTCTACAGTTTTTATATCCGTAGGTTCTTTACTACAAGTAAAAGTAATAGAAGGCAAACCCATCTTAGAGATAGTATCATTCTTAAAATCGGCTTCTATAGTCCAGTACTTATCTGCTTTGAATGCACGTATTTCACGCTCTCTTTCTACCACTATTCTAAGAGCAGGCGACTGTACTCTACCAGCAGAAAGGCCATACCTAACCTTTTTCCAGATAAGACCTGATAATTCGTAACCCACCAGTCTATCAAGCACTCTACGAGCTTCCTGAGCCTCTTTAAGGTTCATATCTATATGACGAGGATGTAGCACGGCTTCTTTAACAGCATCTTTGGTGATTTCGTGGAAGGTGATTCGCTTAGGTTTCTTTAGACCTACAGCTTCAGCAATATGCCAAGCAATAGCTTCTCCTTCACGGTCCGGGTCGGTCGCGAGTAATACTTCAGTAGCTTTTTCTGAAAGTGCTTTAATTTCTGCTACGATATTCTCTTTACCTTTAGAGATTTCATAGTGGGGTATAAAGCCATTCTCTATATCGAGTGCTTTCTTATTGCTCTTTGGCAAATCACGAATATGGCCGACTGATGCTTTCACGGTAAATTCGCCATCTAAATATTTAGAAATGGTCTTTGCTTTTGCTGGTGATTCTACGATAAGTAACTTCATTGGCGTTCATTATCACTTTAAAAATGTTTTTTTGCAAATTTCGTCATGTGGAGTACTCCATTTTTTTCTTCTATTAATCGTTTCAAAATTAGTGAACTTATAGACACAGAAACCACATTAATAGGTAGTCCAGATGAATAGACTATCTCGGATCTATTAGAATAAATTTCTAGCAAATTTAATATTTTTTCTTCATCAGTAGAAAGATTAAAAGTTTGTGTTGAGAAAAGTTCGCTGGTATCTATATTTTGTTTCTGTTCTATTATTCCTGTATTTATCTCAAAATTATCGAGATCTAACAATTTAAGTATATCCTCTGAAGATCGGATAGGATTTGCGCAGATAGATAAATATAGATTAGGGCCTTTAGAAAGCTCAGAAAATATTGGTCCGGGTACAGCACCGACATCTCTCGCATAATCGCTAGCTAATTTAGCTGTAATCAAAGATCCAGATTTTTCCTTTGCCTCTATAACTACAGTGAGATGGCTAATTCCTGCCATTAATCTATTTCTCTGGGGAAACATCCAAGGTGTCGCTATTTCATGATTTTTATATTCTGAAAATAGGAGGCCTCCAGAAGAAATTATTTCATTCGCTAGATTAAAGCGCGAGCGGGGGTATATGATCTCATCGTCTAATCCAGAACCGGGAAAGGCGAATGTTTGAAGATTATTCTCTAGCGCATAAGAGTGGGCCAGACTGTCTATACCTATAGCTAATCCGGATACTATAGTAATAGGTAACCCTTTAAGTCCCTCTATTAGATAACGACAGACTTCTCTACCATAAGCACTTGGTGAACGGGTTCCGACTATTGTTAGGAATTTGTGATTTTTGTCTTTGGGAATTTTTTCAATATCACCTCTGTAATTTAGGAAATCAGGTGGATCATTTATATGTCTCAAAAGTCCCGGGAAATTTTCTTTAAATATTTGCCCTTTATTTATTTGTTCTATCATATGTTAAAAATGGTAAGTTTGATTAAACTTTGATATAATTTTACTTACTAATAATACTAAATGTATTATGAAGAAAGGATAAAGAAATAATAAAGAAATTCATAAAAATTTTATGTTAGATATTAAATTCATCAGAGAGAACAAGGAAATCATAGATATATCAGCTAAGAAAAAGCATGTGGATTTTAAAGTTTCTGATTTACTCACTGTAGATGATAAGCGTAAAAAATTAACTGCTTCTGTGGAGAAGAAACGTGCAGAACAGAATGCTATGAGTCAAAAGATTGCTCAAGCTACTTCACCCGAAGAAAGAGAATCTCTAATATCTCCTATGAAGGTCGTTAAGGAAGCGTTACAAAAAGAAGAAACAGAGCTCCAAGGAGTTATGAAAGAATGGCAAGCATTAATGGTCCGTGTTCCGAATGTTCCGGATATTTCTGTGCCTGAAGGAGAGAGTGACGCAGACAACGTAGAAGTTCGTACTTGGGGTGAACATACTAGATTTACTTTTAAACCTAAAGATCATGTGGAGCTAATGGAGGCGAATGATATGGTAGATTTCGAAAGAGGTACAAAAGTTGCGGGATTCAGAGGATATATTTTAAAAAATGACGGAGCTCTACTAGATTTCGCTGTTTGGCAATTCGTACTCGAACACTTTACAAAGAGGGGTTTAAAGCCAATGATAGTTCCTTCTCTTGTTAAAAAAGAATTATTATTAGGAACAGGGTATCTCCCACAAGGCGAAGAAGATTTATACAAAACTCAGGATGATATGTATTTAGCCGGCACTGGTGAAGTGGCTGTGATGGGATATTTCGGAGGAGAAGTATTGGATAAAAAAGATTTACCGATTAAGTATCTAGCTTTCTCTCCATGTTTCAGAAGAGAAGCAGGAAGTCATGGTAAAGATGTAAAGGGAATTTACAGAGTTCATGAATTTATGAAATTCGAACAGCTAGTTCTCTGCGAAGCTAGTCATGAAGAAAGTGTGAAGCTTCACGAAGAGATTACTTTAAACGCAGAAGAAATGATGCAAGCATTAAATATTCCTCATCGTGTGGTTCTTAACTGCGGTGCAGATTTAGGACTTGGTCAGGTGAAGAAATATGATATTGAAGCATGGACTCCATCTAAGGATGGATATGGTGAGACTCATTCAGCTTCTTATTTCCACGATTTCCAGACACGTAGACTTAATATTCGTTACAGAGATGAAGATGGTAAAATGCGCTTCGTCCATTCTCTAAACAATACCGCCACTGCTACACCCAGACTCCTTATTTCTATCGTAGAGAATTATCAGAATGAAGATGGTACCATCAGAGTTCCAGAAGTTTTGAAAAAATATATAGGTAAAGATATTTTAGGTAAGCCTAAAGCATAATTTGTCTAATTAAAGTTTAATTAAAAATGGCAAAGCAAAGAAAGAATTTAGTCTCTGCTTCATATTTAAAAAGGAAAAAAAGAAACTTTTTTCTCAAGGGTTTTCTGGCTACAGTAATGACCTGTGGATGTGCTTATGGTTTGATTTATTTTTTAAATCTTCCGTCTTTAAAAATAAATGAAATTAAAATATCGACATTAAAATTTGCCGACAGCAAAAATATTTCAGAGGACGTGGAAAATATTCTTTCTGGTACCATTAGCTATTTTTTTCCAAAAAATTCGTCCATACTTTATCCTCGAAAAGAGATTTTAGAAAATATTAAAGAAGATTTTCCTTCCGTAGAAAGTTTAGATGTAAATTTGAATAAGACTGCTGGAGTGGGATATGCGCTAGCTTTAAATTTAAGGGAAAAGGAACCTAAATTAGTTTGGTGTGATTCGGCAGAAGAACAAAATAGTTGTTATTTTGCTGATGAGAATGGTTTCATATTCACCTCCGCGCCAGATTTTTCTGACACCACTTTTATTCATCTAGAAGGTCCACTTTATTTTTCTACCAGTTCTATAGATAAAGTGATTGGTTCTACTTTACCGATTAGTTATTTTATATCTGGGTTTGAAGAAGCTAGCGGTTTCTTAGAAAGAAATGGTTACAAGATGCAAAGAATAGTATATGACGCTGAAAATAATTTTTATTTCTATATTAAAGAAATAGACAAAAGTGAAAATGAAGAAAATGAAGAGTTTAGCCTAATTCTAAATTCGAAACTAGACTTTACCGAAGCTTTAACAAATTTTATTTTAATTAATAGACAGTATAAGTTAGAAGAGAAGAAAAACTCTCCTAAAAGGCATTTGGAATATGCAGATTTGAGATTCGGCAAAAACATTGTTTTTAAATGGAAATAATTTATAATATATCATTATGTCTATATTCAAGAATTTTTTAATGAAGCAAATGGTTAAGCGTCAAATGAAGGGGATGCCAGAAGGAGAGCAGACTCGTGTATTGAAAATGGTAGAGGAGAACCCTGATCTTTTTACTAAGATAGCCAAAGAAATTCAGGTAAAAATAAAGGGCGGTAAAGGACAAATGGAAGCTAGTATGGAAGTTATGAAAAAGTATCAAAGTGAGCTTCGTAATGCAATGGGAAAATAGATTATTGTAGATTTTCTATTTATAGTGCAGTATTTTGGGAAAAGTTTTCTTTGTGATAGATTTTACACATGTCATTATCCATCGGTGCCCTCAAGACGCAACACAACCTGACCTCAGTAATAGCTTCCGTTTAAAACAGATTCCGTTCGAGTTTACGGTTCACCTACCAGCCCCGCAGAAGCTGTTTGGAAATAAGTAATAGTGATAAAATATAATTTATGATTATCTTTCTAAATGGTTCAATAAATGCAGGCAAAAGTACAGTTGCTAAGATATTGGCTAAAATTATGCCAAACACTGCACTTTTGGAAATTGATGCATTTCACGAGATGATTGAATGGATGCCAATTGATCAAGCTGTGCCATTTAATCTAGAAAATGCAGTTTCGACTATTTCTAACTTTGTAAAAAAAAGTTTGAATGTAATTGTGCCATATCCACTCTCTCAAAAAAATTATGAATTTATGTTAGACAATCTTAAAGGGCTTGATACTAAAATTTACTTTTTTACTTTAGCACCAAAAATTGAAGTTGCACTTACTAATAGAGGAAATAGAAAATTGAACGATTGGGAAAGAGAAAGAATAAAACACCATTATAATATTGGAATAACGAATCCGACATTTGGAGAAATTATTGATAATGGAGAACAAACTTCTGAAGAAACAGCTAAATATATACTTAATAAAATATCTCAATCATGAATTACAATTTAAGTTTAAATGACAGACTATACAAAGCTATAAAGGCTGGAACTAAGAAAATTGAGGGGCGTACACCGAAGGATGAAAATGATAAAAGATACGATCAAATGGTTTCTGGGGATGTTTTGATATTTACAAATAATATTACAGGGAAGCACATTACTTGCGAAGTGTTGGGGGTAAGAAAATATCCAGATGTTAGAAAAATGCTTGAAACTGAAGGCATAGAAAATGTTTTATCTAGTGGTCTTGATATAGAGGGAGGAATAAAAAGTTATAACAGCTTAGATAGTTATGAAGGACGAATCAAAAAGTTTGGGATTTATGCGATTGGGGTCAAAGTAAAATAAATGGAGTTATGTTCAAGCTAGGGAACATAATTGACAGTGAATTAAAGAATTTATAAGACTCACTCCATGATATAATCATATAGTTTTAAATATATGTCTACAGACGAAAAAACAACAGAATCATACAGCAATTATGCAGAAAAATGGGCTAATAGAATGCGCAGTGGTAATAATATTGCACATATTCATTGGCGGAAAGGATTCTGCGGGAAGTAAAGAATGAGGAAATTTCTCCTTCAGAAATTGTTTTTGATTATTCTAACCACTCTTCTATTGTTTCTGTACTAGAACCACTAGTAGGTAAAAGAGGCATCTTAAAAGTCTCAAATTATACCGTTGAGGCTTTTGAAGTAGAAGATGCTGTAATTGTATCGGCAATTGATGAAGATGGAGAGTTAATTGAAACAGATATTATAAAGAAACTGTTTACGCTATCTGCCCAGTCAGTTGTACCGCTCTCTTCTTTATCTGCATTTTCAGATGAGGAGTATAATAAACTAAATGAACTTGAACAGCAGACCATATCCGTGATTTCTGGGAAGATTATGGAAAGGAACGGAGGGTTTTTTGAAGCTGAAGTAGATAAACTAGATAATTGGTCAGAAGATGTAAAAAAATCTCTTGAACTCGATCTAAAAAAGCTTGATATTGATATAAAGACTGCCAAAACAAATGCCAAGAAAATTATCAATCTTGATGAAAAACTAAAAGCGCAAAGAGAGATTAAGGATTCCGAGAAAAAAAGGAATGAAATGCGTCGGAAGTTGTATGATGCACAGGATGAAGTTGAGGTAAAAAAAGAAGATTTATTAAAAAAGGTAGAGGCTCAGTTAAAGCAAAGGTCGAAGTTAGAAACATTATTTACAATCAGTTGGAAAGTGGTTTAAAAAGGTGAAAGATTTTTAATATGAAATTTAGTATAATATAATTCATGAATCAGGAAAAAGAGCTTATTGATATATTACTAGATTCTCAGGAATGGGAAACTTTTGAATGCAAACGAGCGTTGGCAAAACCCGCTTCTTTTTTGGAAACGATTGTTGCCTTTGCTAATAGTGATGGGGGTACATTAGTTATTGGGCTGGAGGATGCAAAAAAGGAAACTGGGAAAAACCGATTGATCGGTATAAATGAAGGACTGGATAATATATCAGATTTAATCAAATTGATTGATTTAGAAATAGATCCAAGACTTATTTGGAGTTCATACATGATTGATATTCTAAATAAAGATAATCAGCACGATAAATTAGCCATTTTTAGAATATTAAAAAGTAATGATATTCATTCCTTAAAAAAAGGTGATACTTTTGTCAGAAAGGGTAGTCAAAATATTAAAATAGGTGGTCAAGAGATTATACGGTTAAAATATGAAAAAGGTAGTATTTCATATGAAAGCGAATCATCAAAAATCAGTTCACTCGAAGACCTAGATATAAGTGCTTTAAACAAATATATAGAGTATTTATCTGGAGATATATCAAATCCTCTACAGTTTATGAAAGATAATGGTTTGGCAATTAAAGTATCTAATCAGATTGAAATAACTCGATCTGGAATTCTATTGTTTGCAAAAAATCCAGCAGTAACTTTGAAAGAAAAATGTAGTATAAAGATTAGTCACTATTTTGGAGTAAATCCAAATTTTTCTGGAGAACCAAATTTTGTTACAAGACCATTTTCTATAGAAGGACCTCTTTACAGCCAAATAGAGCAAACTGTGGATTATTTTAAAAGTATTGTAAAAAGTGCTCCTCCAAGGCTTGTTGGTGCAAAATTTGTATCTTCTTTGACTATTCCAGAATGGGTATTTCAGGAGGCTGTTACTAATGCTGTAATTCATAGAAATTATTTTATTCAAAATGATATTCAGATACGTTTTTTTGATGATAGAATAGAAGTTGAAAGTCCTGGTACCTATCCAGCGACTATTACCCCTACAAATATTCGTTTAGAGAGATTTGCTCGTAACCCTATGATACAAAGAACATTACATAAATATGAAGAACCACCAAATTTGGATATAGGTGAAGGAGTTGACCGTATGTATCGTGTTATGAATCAGGCAAATTTATACGAACCACTTTATAGTAATCCAGCTCATATGCCACACAGTGTACAGGTTATATTATTAAATACTGTAAAAACTGAATATTGGGATATAGTGAGTAAATATCTGGATCATCGTGGTACTATAGTTAATGCCAAGGCAAGAGAACTAACAGGGATAGCTGATAGTGTAGAAATGACAAGAATGTTTAAAAATTGGGTAGAGCGTGGTCTTATAGAACGAGTGGGTGAGGCAAAAAAGAGTGCGTTTTATAGAAAAAAGAGTCAAGCTGTTTCAGAAGTTTTATTTTCACAGATAGAAAATAGAGGTAAAAATAATCAATAAATAAGGCTTAATTTAGCAGAATTTATAATCACACCCCCTGAAATTAAATATGAGCAATAACAGACAAAAACTAGAGCTTATCTATGGCGACAAAGATACCGATAATATGATAAGTTTAATTTTTTAAAATAGTGTATTGTATTTGGAGAAAAGTTTTCTTTGTGATAGATTTTACACATGTCATTATCCATCGGAATAGTAGGTTTACCAAATGTGGGCAAGTCCACACTTTTTAATGCTCTAACACGTAAGAGTGTACTCGTGGCAAATTATCCTTTTGCTACAATAGATCCTTCAGTAGGAGTGGTCGCTGTACCAGACACACGCCTTGGCAAGCTTTCAGAATTTTCAAAGTCAGCTAAGACTGTGCCCGCTGTAGTAGAATTCGTAGATATAGCGGGATTGGTTAAGGGTGCGTCAGATGGTGAGGGATTAGGGAATCAATTTTTAACAAATATTCGTGAGACGGATGCGATAGCTGAAGTGGTTAGAATTTTCGAAGATGAGAATATTATTCACGTAGATGGAAAAATAGATCCTATTAAAGATATTGGCGTTATTAATTTAGAATTGATACTCGCCGATTTACAAACAGTTACAAAAAGAATCGGAAATATTAGCAAAGATGTGAAGCAAGCTAAAAAAGAAGCGGTGATAGAGAGCGGGCTTCTCGCGCGAATTCAAAGCGCGCTCGAAGCCGGTAGCCTCGCCTCCAGCGTAGCACCAAACGAATTCGAAGCACCAATGTTTAAACAACTCTGTCTATTAACATCGAAGCCGATTCTTTATATTTTAAATAAAAAGGCAGGGGGTACGAATTTGGATGAAATGAAGGACGCTAGCGGAGCTGTAGATCCTAGATGGAAAGCCTTACTAGATTTTTTTGCCTCCGAAAAAGCTAAATACGTAATCGTAGATGCAGGAATAGAGCAAGAATTAAAAGACATGACAGACGTAGAGAAGAAAGAAATGCGTGATGGACTCGGTGCAAAGGATGACGGAATAGATGAATTAATCGTTAAGGGTTATGAATTACTCGATCTTATAACTTATTTCACAACAGGGGAGGACGAATCACGCGCTTGGACTATTAAGAGAGGGTGGACTGCACCTCTGGCTGGTACCGCTATTCACACTGACTTTAAAGATAAATTCGTACGTGCGGAAGTAGTAGAATGGGACAAACTTTTAGAAGCCGGCTCATACGGCATCGCTCGTGAAAAAGGTTTGGTTCGTACTGAAGGAAAAGAATACATAGTGAAAGATGGGGATGTAATTGAGTTTAAGATCTAGACTACTTGACATATAGCATATAAAATGCTATTCTGTACCAAGAAATCTTTTACATGAGTAGTGGCTTTGAAAGGAAGCCCTGTGTCCCGAACAATACACTAAATTGACAATTATGAAAAAGACACTGGATCAGAAAATCGAGGAAGTCGGCGGAGAATGCATTGGAGTATTCACTGCCTTGCTTGCAGCGAGAAAGGTTCTGGGCGATAACATTGTCTCCCAGTTCCTCGACAAGGTAGAAGAAAAGAATTCCGCTTTGTGGGATCGCTTCAAGGAATACAGGAAGACGGTGCCGGAAAGCTTCGGGTTCCATCACTTCATTCTGTCGGTGGTCAAGCCACCAATGCCAGTCTAAATTCGTTGACCCGCTGGTCTCGATACGGAAACCTTCCGTTGCGAGATGGCGGGTTTTCTGTTGAAAAATTATCCGCTACAATCGGCTATAATCCGCTATATGTCATATGGCGGATCTTGCTTTCTATATAAAATCGTCTTGGTATGCTATTAGGTAAGACGAGCTTGAAATCAAAATAGAAAACCAGAGCATTTTCAGTGGGGAATTCGACCAGTATTTAACTTTTCGAAGATGGTAGTGTCATAGAGTATAAGATTTAGGTGTATTGCAACGTTTTTTATTTGTGCTAGATTATTAGCTAGTTATGTTCAGTCGCATAAACATCCTTTGGTTTATCCTGTTCTTGGCTGAATTCTGGAGTGTGGAATCGAGTTTTTCGAATCGCCACCTTCCGTACGCTTCGATGCGTGTCAAATGGAAGAATTACCTCGGTAATAAATGGACCAAGGAACATTCGATCGACTCTATACCTCCCTAGCTACCACAACCCTGTCCGCGCGTCATTGAGCGCGGGCATTTCTTTTTAATGGTACAATATAGGGATAGGATTCAGACTATTTTATTAATTAAATAATATATAAATTTATGAAAGAGTTTTTAAAAAAGAATTTTGCAATAATACTCGCTTTCTTACTACCGATTATCTTAATAGTCGTCGTGGCTATTAGTACATATTTCCCATCACTTTTTATCTCAACAGATTATAATTTTGTGTATACTTCGTGCACTGATGGTAGAAATTATTATCCATATAATTGCGAAACTTACCTACAAAAGCGTTATTCTGTAGAGGGTAATAAAATCACTTTAAATACAGTAGATTTAAAACAAGATCTAAATAAAGACGGAGTACCAGACTTTAATCAGAATTACACAGACAGGATTTTCCTACATGATACAAAAAAGAATGAAAGCAGGGAAATAACTCTTAAAGAAGCCGAATCTCTGGATCTAAGTGGACTCTTAACATCTCCAGATGGCGTCACTGTCTCAAGTTACTATAGTAGAAGTGGTGACTTTTTCCCATTCGGAGGCTCATCTTCTTACGGTTATTATCTAACAAAAGGAAAGAGTAGAAGTAAATTAAATCTTATAAACACAAACGATCAATATTATTATCAAAATAATTTTCAATTCGTAGGCTGGGTTTTACCACTAACCTCTAAGGTGGAGTAATGGCCATCTTTTTAGAATTTAAAAATTAACTATATAAATTTATGACAAAAGAAGAATTATTGCAGGAACTTTCAGTAAAAATAAATAGTGGGGAAATTAAACGCGAAGAATTAGTCAGTCGTCTAAATATTTCATACACCGAACCTGTATCATCTGCCGAATCGGTGTCATCAGTCGGGACAAATGTAAAAACCACTTCAAATTTCTCAGTGAATAAAATGCTTTACGCTTTAGGCGGAGCTATTGTGATTATTGGTATCATTATATTCGTCTCTCAAATTTGGGATGAGGTGGGATCATTCGGTCGTATCATCGTTACTTTAGGATTAGGATTAGTGATAGCTCTTTGTGGATCCATTTTGCTTAGGAGTAAACCCGAGGATATTATCGGTTCAGTCTTCCATATTATTGCAGGATTATTAATTCCTGGGGGAGCTATGGTCACTCTTTATGAATTAAATATCGGACAAGATAGTCTATGGCCTGTTACCCTAACATTTGGATTTATTTTCTTGTTTTATTTGTTATTAAATTTTGTTCATAAAAATGCGGTTTTGACTTTTTTCTCTATAGCAAATGGTACAGCTTTCGTTTACTTAGTGGTGGAATCTATCATAGACGGTCCATTCTATAATCATGGCGAATTATACGCGTATCTCACTATGGTAGTAGGTTTAAGTTATCTACTACTCGCGTACGCTTTCCGAGAAGGTTGGAATAATAAGTTAGTGGGTATTATTTATTTTGTTGGTATTACAAGTTTCCTTGGCGCAGCATTCTCTAGAGTTTTCGATTCTGAAATTTGGCAAGCCCTTTTCTTCCTCATAGTTATCGGTGGATTATTCTTAGCTGTCTATATGAAGAATCGAAGTGTGTTAGTAATGAGCACTTTATTCTTAATCATACACGTTTCGTATATCACTAGTAAATATTTTGCAAATTCAGTAGGTTGGCCCGTGGCTCTAGTAATTCTAGGCTTTATATTTATTGGTCTCGGATATGCATCTATTACTATAAATAAAAAATATATTTCAACTAACTCTTAATATTAGACAGCTACTGACTCCTTTTTCTTTGCAAAATTCTAGATTAACATAAAAAAATCACCTCTACCTGTAAGGGCAGAGGTGATGCTGTTAGTAATGAGTATTATACATCTATATTTGTAAAAATAAAAATCAGCAATGTGTGAATAATTCATCGAAATCGAAACCCCCGCGGAATGCGGGGGAATCTTGGCACCTTCGAATACTGAAGGCAATAATTAATCTATTATATAGTAGATTAGTAAAATAAGACATTTTCTATACTTTTTTTGCTTAGAATATAAGACTCATTATAGTTTTGGAACTAACCCACCGTTCCAAACCACAAAAAAGATAGCCAAGCTAATTGTTGCTACATTGATTAATAAGAAAAGAATATCCCTTTTATTATATGTTAATTCTGGAGTATTCATTTTAATTGAAAATGATACTTTTATAGATACGATTGCAGCAATTATACAAAAAACTGAAAATAAACCCCAAAGTAAAGTTGAAAAGGAATATGGCAATATCTTTACAATTTCATTACCAGCCTGATCTATATCAATAATTCTTTCTAATTTAAAAACTCCACCTTCTATAATTCCTTCAACCCAAAAATAATAAAATGATGCAAATATAGCACCCCACCACATAGGAATTAACACTTGAACTAATAAAGCAAGGATTGCAACAATTTTTAATATTAATTTATTCATAAAACTATTATATCAATAAAACTTTGCAAGTCCTAGTATTCTGCCTTTTGTGGATAACGCTAATATGATAATATTTAATCAGGTAGTGGTAAAACAACTGCAGTAGTCACTGCAAGAATTCGCCATATATAAGATACTGTAACCATGTA